>CAJCHQ010000049.1 GCA_903970295.1 Bryobacterales bacterium | reverse complement strand
CGAAGACCATCGCGATTCGTTTCCGCCGCTTGATGGCAAGCCACCACAGGAAGTGCTCGGCCCATATGGCCGGCGACTCGATGAGGTGGAATTGGCGATCAAACAACAGCTGATGCCGGCTCTAGCAGGCAACGAACTGGGCATCGTCTTGTATGAAGGCGATGGCAAAGATCAGGTCGACCTCGACGACAATTTCCAAAAGATCAGATGGGAATTCGACAACGACTGGCTGGAAATCGGTCAAGCTCCCGGCGATGGTTCGGACTACGGCAAAGGGTTGGCTAGCGCGCTGACAACTTTTGCCAGTACCCCCGAACCCCAGAAGGAGAAGGTGATTATTCTCTTCAGTGACGGCGGCAACGATGATTTGGACCGCAAAGCGCTGGCGAAAACTGTAGACGAGATCAAAGCCGCGCACATCAAAGTGATCGTTGTCGCGGTCGGCTCCGAAACAGAGATGAAAATACCTAATTACAACGAGAAGGGTGTGGCAAAAGGTTATGTACAACTGCAAGCGTGCGAAGACCATGATGCAGCAGGCAATTGCCAGACCAAGCTCAATCTCAAAGAACTCAATGACCTGGCCCAGAACTTCGGCACTCAGCCCTTGCTTTTGAATGCGGGAGGCAAGTTACCGATCAAATGGGCGAGCTCCATTTCTGGTTCGAAAATAGAGAATCAACCAGTGCACTTATTTAAGTATTTCGCGGTGCCTTGTCTGATTCTCGTTTTGCTGCTCGAGTTTCGCACTTTGCTCTTCCGGCGCCGCCGCGCCTAACCAGGGAACCAGGCAGTCAGGCGCTCGAACACCTGACTGCCGGGAAGGAATTCAATTTATGAACGCCAAAATTTTCAGTACAAAACTGCGTCTTTTACGCGCCGAACTGGACAAAGTGGTGATCGGTTACGAAGTCATCAAAGACATGATCATCTTAACCATTCTCGCTCGGGGCAATGTGCTTCTGAGGGCGGTGCCCGGTACCGCAAAGACTACGCTGATCGCAGCGTTGCAAAAAACTATCGAGAACATTCAGGTTTCCCGCATCCAGTTGACACCGGACCACAAACCTTCCGACATCACCGGCAGCAGAATCTGGGATCCGGGCATCAGACAATTTGTCACGGTCTGGGGGCCGGCGGTAGAAAAGGACCACAAGCCCGTTAACATCGTCCATGCCGACGAATTCAACCGCACTCCGGGAAAAACCGGTGCTGCCTTTCTGGAAGCCGGACAGGAACGAACTGTGACAATCGGAGAAGATACGCGTCCCATGGAAGAGTTTTACATGCTTGCCGCGACTATCAATCCGATTGAGCAGGAAGGCACCTACAGCATCGCAGAAGCGCTTATCGACCGATTCGCTGCGCTGCTGGACATGGGCTACGTCACACGCAGCCAGGAAATCGAAATGCTCACTAACATCCTGGTCAACAAGCGCAAGTCTTTGAACCTGGTCAAGAAAGTAATCACCAAGGAAGAACTGCTGGAAATGCAGGACTTCGTCGACGAAATCGCAGCCCAAATCAGTCAGCCGGCAAAGGAATATATCGTTGACCTCGTGCGCGCAACGCGCCCGACCGACGACCTATTCGAATCAGTGCATGGCAAAGAAGAAGCGGCAAAACTGAAGAAAGCAATCACTTACGGAGGCTCGCCGCGCGCGATCATCTGGACTGCTTATCTTGCTGCTGCACACGCCCTCTACAACGGGCAAGACAGAGTCTCGATAGACAATATCAAAGCAGTCGCCGGCGATGTTCTGCATCATCGCATCTTCCTCGACCCGTCAGCTGGTCGCAAGCTGAGTGTCAGAGAGGATGTTGTGCAGAAAGTGTTCGACAGGGTGCGGTTGCTCGACGACCGCTTGCCGCAAAAACACTGATGAAGACCTGCCGGTAGGTAGTGCGTTTTGGCTGCCAGTTCACACCGAACTGGCGTGATCACGCGCACTACCTTTTTGGCAACCGGCAAAGCCGGGTCCGTTCCGGACCGCTTAGAGCCTTCATCACCGACTCAATTTAAGAACAGGATCGAATCAAGGAGTTAATGATGAAAAAGGCCACGGAAGAAATTCTCAGTGAAATGGGAAAACGCGTGTTTTCCATCCCGGTTCAAGTTCTCTGGAAGACCTCGAACCCGGTCGCCCGCAATGGTGAGAGAGCCAGTCAGTCGAGAGGCTCGGACGGTTACGAAATCGCTTCGAGGCAAGAATACGAACCCGGAGACGATCCCCGCGAGATCGATCACTTCGCAACAGCTCAATCAGGCGATGACACAATTATAACGGTCAAATATCAACAACCGAAAGATATTTCCATCGCTGTCATTGTCGACGTTGGCTGGACAATGCAGTTCGGCACGAAGCGCGTGTGCAAAAGCGTTCTTGGTGCTGAACTCACCGCTTCGATTTTAGCCTGTGCTGCAAAGACTCAAGACCGGACAAAAGTCTTCACGGTCTCGGCCCAGGCAGTCGAGTCCAGAGTTGGACCACGCGGAGCAAAGGCCGTATTTGCACCGGCGATGGAAGCAATTTTGGAACCACCGGATTCGATCTTTGTCGAGCCTCAGCCCGTGCAGTCGAGAAAATTGCGCGAAAAGTTCACCGGCTTGTTCGGCACTCAGCCGCCAGCGAAACCAGCGCAAGCAACTGCCGCTAGCGGCATGCGCGAAGCGCTCGGCGAACTCGGGCGGAAAAAGTCCTTGGTCTTTGTCGTTTCCGACTTCCTCAGTTTGTCGGAAGCGGACAAAGAAGCGCTGACAGATGCAGCGGCAGTGCACGATCTGGTCTGCCTGGTGATTCAGGACGAGCGTGAACGCGAACTCCCATCGGGACGCGGCATGTACACCCTGCGGGACATTGTCTCGGGCGAAACCACAACGATCTGGCTGAACGACGTCAACCGCGCACAGTTTCGAGCAAACGCGCAGAAAAAGTTAGAACAACTCTGCGCCTTCTTTGAAGAAGCTAATTGCGATTGGGACGTTTTCAGCACAGAGCAGGACGTTGACGATGTTGTTCCATCGATGATGCGGCTGTTTGGCGGTCATCGCAGATAAGGAGAAAGTCATGAAAGAACACAGACTATTCGCGGCCCTCCTGGCTGCCATTTTGACCATCACTTCAGCTGTTCGTGTTCATGCTCAAGTACCAGCGTCTACCTCTTGGGGGCGGCTCGATCCGTTATCGAGTCAAACTCTGCCATCCACGGGTGGTGCCGCCCAAACCAATGTGTCAGCTCGCGCGATCGCTGGTGCAAAAACGGATGAGGATGCGTGCACTACTGTGCAAGCTGACCCGGGCATGGTGATCTTCGTGCCGGATCCACTCGGCTTTGCTCCGGGCGGAGGTGCCGACCAGTTTTCCAGCCCCCCTCCCGAGCTCAAACCAAAGAACCCTGTGATCAAAGATTGCGAACGTGGCCGCATCATTATGCGCGTGGAGAACAGACGTTTCTATGCCTATCATGTCGGTGATGAGATTCCAATTTCGATCAAAATTCTGGTTGACGATTCGGTGCAGCTCAACTTCGCGTCGTTGAAGCAGGATGTGATCGGATTTGACGGCTCGGATTTCCAGCTGATTCCTGTGCGTCAGGTCGACATCGCTTCGCGCCCGGACCCACACAGACCGCATACAATTCTCTACGGCATCGAACTCAAGGTGCAAACCTTTGTCACGAAACCAATGATCGCTTTCAATCTGGATTTGCAATACGCCGTGGATGTGCCCCCTGGCGTCAAACAGCCGAACTGGCGAATTCTCACTACGCCAGACTTCGTGATTACGACAACGCCCGTTGTTGTCGACAATGACGATGAGCCGCTGGAGGGTGATCTGAAGCCAGACGTCATACGCCAGTCCTGGCTTGGTTGGCCGTTGACTACCGCCGGTTTGTTCATGACGATCTGGTTTGGTTTCCTGCGCCGCCTGGTCGTCCGTTTCAATCGGAAACGCCCAGGTCGGATAGTGCCACCAAATGAAATCGCCTGGGATGTTTTCGCTAAGGTCTTTAGCGATGCCAGAGAGTATGGAGACTTCAACAGCAACTATTTGCGCAAAATCGACACAGCTTTACGCAAATATCTGGCCCAAACCAGCAAGATGAAAATCGAGGCACTGACAATCAAGGAACTCTCCGCCATCATGGCAGAGGATCCTCGTTTGCCCGACATCATAAGCGTCCTCGATACTTGCGAGTCGGTGCTTTATGCTCCAGCAGACCAACCGCTCGAACTCACCTTGCAGCAGATCGGCAAATTGCAAGCCGACCTAATACGCATCGTGCCACAGCCGGAATTAGACGATTAGAGGCTCTGGCAGACACAATCTGCCAGGGCTCCAGGGAGTGAAAAATGATCGAACACCTGATTCAGTACAAAGAATTAATCAGTATCACATTTGGTGTCACGTTCATCCTGTGCTTAGCAGTGGGCTTCTGGAAATATCATCAGATACAGGAAGACCAAGACGCAAACGAATCACCGGGTGTGACCAAACATCATCAGCAGACGAAGTCGAGCCCAAAAGTGTCGGCGGAGCCAAGGAGGTAAGCATATGATTCCGTTTAAAGACAATCTACGTTGCCTTTGCCGGCCGACTGTAACCATGCTTTTGATTATCATCAATTGCCTCTTCTTCATCGTCGAAGAAGCACTCTTAAACTCAGGAGCTGAAGGTGCCAACTTAGTGCAAAACTTTGGCGCCTTTACACCGCTCCACTTCACGACTGCATTCGCAAGCGCCGATCCACTCGCCATGCTTTTGAGCACAAGCACTTTGTTCAGTGCGATGTTCCTGCATGGTGGCATCGCTCATTTGCTGGGTAATATGGTCTTTCTGAATTGCTTTGGTCGCGCAGTCGAAGCCAGGTTAGGGAAGAAGCAATACATCTGTTTCTACCTTCTGGCTGGCTTAGCCGCGTCGGCTGGTCAGTATCTGGTCAACCCCTGGAGCCCCATCCCTAACCTGGGCGCCAGCGGTGCCATAGCTGGTGTGCTCAGCGCCTACCTGATGTTCTTTCCCAAGGCAAGAATTGCAGGTATTTCATTGCAGATGGGAGTTCTCTACGCACCAGTCTGGTCGTACTTGCTCTCCTGGATAGGGATTCAGGTCGTCAGTCAGATCTTTGAATCACCCCATAGCAGTGGCGGTGTTGCTTACATGGCGCACATTGGTGGTTTCGCGTTTGGTGTCACGATCGGGTTGTTCGCCATGTGGCTGCCACCTGTACATGACGTGCGCTACGCCGACGGCACAACGACAAAACCTAGACTGAGCCGGGTCAAGTTCAAATCAGCTCTGGGTCGTTGTGTAATTGTGCTTCGCCCATTTCGCGGACTCGCCAGAACTTGCCAGAAGCTTTTCATCTATCTTCGCCTGCAGATAACGAAGTTGCGAGCAAGAAAAATTCGGCTTGCCTGAGCGGCATGCATGCGCTATGGACCGGCCAAAATTTGGAGGATTTATGTTGAATAGACTAGCGACCAGGAGCAGATTGCTGCTCCTGGTGCCTCTGCTTGCGCTCTCGTTCACGGGATGCAAGCGTAAGCAAAACGACAATATCCAAGACAACAGTCCGGACACTTTGCCCCTGCGGCTGCAGCTGCCAAAGGCCGGATCTGCAGAAGACTTGCGAATTCTACAATATGGTTCTGATAACGCCACTCTCTTGTTGCAACAATCACTTTTGGCCAAAGGCCCCTACGAGGGCGGACGCCAGCTTCGGTTTTTCAGACCAGACAATTCGCTAAAACAAATCAGAACCTTTTGGCCTGATGATGGTAGCCCGGAACAATTGGCTTATATAGCCAATTTCGACGGAGCGGGCAATTATGACAGCGAATCGTCATATTCCAACACAGGTGTCAGACAGACTGATGGCCGCCGTCTTGCTGACGGCACCTTCGAGCAGAACTCTTTCTTTCTGGACGGAGTAGGCATATACAAGCACACTATATTCGGGCTGCAAATGATCACAGCTCCGAAGCCCGAATGGAAACCTCTCAGCTACGAGATATTTCGCGACGACAAGACCATTGCCGTCACCGATCAAAGAATGGATGATGGCGGCGAACTGAAACAGTTCTACGATGTGCACCACTGCCTGACGGAAACGCTGCACGTCGATCAGTCGTCGACCTCGCCAACGGAAATCGACTTCCGCAAAGATTGCAAAACCCTGCTCAGTCGAATAAAGTTCGGCGTTACCAAGAATGCCTGGAACTTCGACGAAGCCGGAAAGCTTGCGGATTGGCGTCAGTGGTCATCGGATGGATCATGGCAAATGACCATCTATCGCGCCGGGGTGCCATTGTACACGCAAGACTGGGAGGTCGATTCGTCCAAGTCGGACAAGACGGCAACACCGCCCAGGCTCGTGCTTTATCTGTCATGGATCAAAGAATACAATGCAGATGACAGCGTCAGCCGGGAAATCCACTTCTTTACGGGCACAAACACAATCCAAACGATTGACGTCACTGAACCGCCCGCCAAGAATGCCAAGCTGAAGCCACCTCCAGATTTGCCTGCGCTGGGAAGCACAACTCCGGCGAAGAACTGGACACCGCCTCCACCTGCGCCAGCATCAACAACGCCTGCAGCGACTCCGACAACGCCTGCAACGACTCCGACAACGCCCGCAGCGACTCCGACCACGCCTGCAACGACTCCGACAACGCCCGCGGCGACTCCGACAACGCCCGCAGCGACTCCGACAACGCCCGCGCCAACATCACCAGGAGCGGCGACTCCTACTCTGCAAACCAGGCCAACTCTATTCGTACGGAATCCCAGCGTCCCTGCCTTCGGGTATGGATTCTTCAGAGGATTCTTTAGTGCGTTCAGTCTTTCGAGCGCACCTGCAACTACCACAACCACAACTGCCTCGGAGCCCTTCTGGTCACCATCAGGCAATCACGTCACTTTCACCTATTCGGAGAAAGGCAACTTGACCCAGGTGGATTACTACGTAAAGGACAGATCCGTCCCCGTTAAAACGATTAAGCACACAGATGGCGAGCATATCCGAGCCAAAGTCAATCCGCAGATCCTGAAGCCACTGTCACCGGGACCTGCGCCCGACAAACCGAAGGATCCGACACCGTCTGCACCGCCTTACAATTCCGGCTACGACGACATCGACGACTACTGAGATCAGGCTTTCCGTCGCGGTCGGCCATGTAAGCCTTATGCATTTTTAGAAGTGAGCCGGATCAATCGGGCCGGCTCACTCTACTTTGCCTTTTCACAATTTTCTTTTCAAATCGCAGATTTTATTGCTATACTGCGTAGTATTTGCCCGCCCCAGAAACGATACCGCCAGTGGTGCCACTGGTGGAGGCAAGCGCTAAGCGAACGTTCGCGGCGCTTGCGTCAACTAAGGATCAGTAAGATCCCTAATTGACTGAACTGTTTGGACTGATACGATATCCGCACCTAATTTCTTCCCACGGTAGCAAGTCACATGAATGCCTGCATAATCTAATTTTGACCGGAACGACCCTTCTGATAGAGACCATATTACTACGTGTGAAACGCCACCACAGCTAAAACAAACGTTTACCAAAGGAGCCGACTATGAGACAGAAGACTGCTGTCACTGAACAGCAAAAAGAAGTTCTACAGACCCTTACGGGTTACGATCCGAATCCTTATGAACTGCAATTTCAAACATCCAATTTCCGGCCGAACAAACTGCACCGCCTTCGTCAATTGCAAAACAATTGTCATCTTTGGCAAAGGTTTCTTGCCCTGATTCGAAGCGCAATTCCAATACGACGCTGGCGGCAGCGGAGCAGGCCGCTTGTAGACATTTTCGCACCATAAGCGATCACCGCACAATCCATTCCACGATCTGCTCAGGTTTCCTTGAGCGCATTTAGGAAAGCATTCCAGCCCGGATGTTAAGCTGAGCCGCATCCCATAGTAGCCAGTGCCTTGCAGATTCACTTATAATAGCTTTTTTCGGCTACGTACAAATCGAGGGGTTAAAATTTGCCAGGTACTTGGGCTATGAAAGCCTAAGCACAGAATGCTCTCTTTGTAATCTGTCCGCGCTCTCGTCTCCAGTACCAGAATACTTGATCAGATGATGCGTCGACACATTCAACCGCAGTTTCGCCATAGTCGAATCTGGTCTCGAAGCCCGTGAAATCACCGCATATAGCAGGATGAGTGAGGTTGTCCTTTTCTGGTCGAACAATAAAGCTTTCACGATAAAGCAGTTGATTCTGGCATTCAATCTCAACCAAATTGTCGAATTCGGCGAATTTCCATCGTTCGCCCATTGCCACCCGGCCGCAGACCCAGGACTCTTTAAAAGCAACACTACTGCTTTGATCAATTTCAATTTTTATGCGCTGCTTTAGACTGGCGTGCGCAGCCAGTATTAGCGGGTGCGGTAGAAATCGCAGCCGACCGCCGGCGGCTACGCGAATGTGAATTTTCTGCTCGGTCATACCGGGATACACCAGTGTCGCGCCCTGGGTTCGCATTTCTAATTCGGCCCCGGCTTCGACCTGAACGAACAATTCGTGGATATCGCCATCCAGCAAACCATAAGAAGGAGTGCGCAAAAACACAGTCGGGAAGCTTTTCGCGTCGAGATACAAAGGTCGATGCAACTGCAGTGGTGCTTTTCCGAATTGCTCGATTACGACGGAACGATTTGCCTGCACCGCAACAGTCAAATGCGCGGTTCCGTGGTTAGGCATTAGCGGGCGCCGATTCGAACATGACGTGCTCACACAGCCAGTCGACGATATTTTGCACGCCATCTCCGTGACGCAAAGACGAAAAAATGAAAGGGCGCTCTCCCCGCATCCTTTTAGAGTCGCGTTCCATCACCGACAGGTCTGCCCCTACATACGGTGCCAAATCGATTTTGTTGATAATTAGCAAGTCCGATTTGGTGATCGCCGGTCCGCCTTTACGAGGAATCTTATCGCCCTCAGCGACATCAATTACATAAATGAACGTATCGACCAGTTCCGGGCTAAACGTGGCAGCCAGGTTGTCACCGCCCGACTCGAGAAAAATGATGTCGGGACTGAAAGCACTTTCCAACTTTTCAAGCGCATCTACATTTAATGAGGCGTCCTCACGAATCGCTGTGTGCGGGCAACCACCAGTTTCCACTCCGATGATACGGTCTGCGGGCAGAACATTTTTGCGCAGCAGAAACTCGGCATCCTCTTTCGTATAGATGTCATTAGTAACGACAGCGAGGGAGTAACGGAAGGCCAACTGTCTGCACAAAACTTCAACAAGTGCTGTTTTGCCGGACCCAACCGGTCCGCCGATACCTACACGCAGTGTGTTTTGTCGACTCATTAGGCAACCTCTCACAAGAGCAATTATTATATACAGGCTATAGGCAAATGGTCGGCGCGAACGAGCAGCGTAAAGAACTAATGCACATAACCCAATACGAACGCGACAAACTCATGATTTTCCTGGCAGCCCAGTTGGCAGAGCGGCGACGCGCACGGGGATTGAAACTGAATTACCCGGAGACAGTTGCCTTGCTCAGCTTCCAAGTCATGGAAGGCGCCCGCGACGGACAATCTGTCGCCGAGCTTATGAGCAGTTGTCTGCACATCCTCAAACGCACCGATGTGATGGAGGGCGTGCCCGAGATGCTGCCCGAACTGCAGGTCGAGGCAACCTTTCCAGACGGAACGAAATTGGTGACATTGCATGATCCAATTCGCTGACATAGCTACTTCTGACACGAGACGAATAACATGAAACCAGGAGAGTATTTCTTAGAGAAAGACGATATCACGGCCAACGCGGGGCGTGAAACCGTATCTGTCAGAGTGGAAAATACCGGCGACCGCCCGATTCAAATCGGTTCACATTTTCATTTTTTCGAGGTCAACCGCCACCTTAAATTCGAGCGCGAAAAGGCACTGGGGATGAGGCTCAATATTCCATCCGGTACAGCCGTGCGCTTTGAACCTGGTCAGCGCCTACCTGTGGAGTTAGTAAAAATGGGCGGTAGCGGCACCATATATGGTTTCAATCGCCTGACCGAAGGCGATATAAACGATCAGGAGTTGCGGAGCAAAGCAATCTCGAATATGGAAAAATTCTGCCCGGAAGAAAGGGATAAATAATGACTGCAGCAGGCAAATCACTGACTCAATTGCTGCAGTTATGCGACTCAGCTACCCCGCTTGGCGGCTATTCGCATTCATGGGGCATGGAAACTCTGATGCAGAAAGAGATACTCAACGACGCTTTCACGGTTCAGACGACGATCGAACAACTGCTTAAACTATCTATCGGTCCGAAAGATGGGGTGGCGGTAAGAATCGCCCACGACTGCGGAAAGGCGGATCAATGGGCAGAATTGATCGCTTTGAACTCGCGGTTGAGTGCTTCTAATTGGCCTTTCGAGCTTTGCCGAGCATCGCTCTCGATGGGCAAGCGCCTGAACACATTGGCGGGTAAGTTGGGCTGGGCGCATCTGGATTCGGCCCAACCATTGCATCATTGCGCAGTTTTTGGCTGGCTCTGTCAAAAGATAGACATAGATTTATCCAGCACGGTTTCGGCATATCTATATACGAGCACCGCAGCTCTCGTAGCTGCCTGCGTCAAATTAGTGCCACTCGGTCATACGGATGGCCAGCAAATTTTGGCTGCACTGTCTGGACCAATCGAGCAGACAGCTAACTTGTGCCTGGGACTGGCAACGGGAACCGCACTGGGAACCGCTAAACCTGCCGACATTTCAGGCTTTTCACCGATGCAAGAATGGGCATCATTCGAACATGAGCGGCTCTATTCAAGGTTGTTTCAATCCTAGGAAAAAACAATGACACTGCAAATTCCCCGACATAAATACGCCGCTCTCTATGGACCGACCAAGGGCGATAGAGTGAGATTGGCGGACACCGATCTGGTCATCGAGGTCGAGGAAGATCGCACCACATATGGTGAAGAAATCAAATTCGGCGGCGGCAAGACAATTCGTGACGGCATGGGGCAAGACCCAATCGCCACTCGAGAGAATGGCGCTCTGGACGTAGTGATCACCAACGCTCTGATTTTGGATTGGTGGGGCATCGTCAAGGCTGATATCGGCATCAGGGATGGAAAAATCGTGGGTATCGGTAAGGCCGGCAACCCCCACATTCAAGATGGTGTGACCGCCGGCATGGTGGTTGGGGCGAGCACGGAAGCAATCGCCGGCGAGAACTGCATTATCACCGCAGGTGGTATCGATACACACATTCACTTTATTTGCCCTCAGCTTTGCGACACAGCCATAGTCTCGGGTGTAACGACTTTGATGGGCGGCGGCACTGGTCCGGCCACCGGCACCAACGCTACCACTTGCACACCGGGAGCCTGGAATTTGGCACGCATGTACCAGAGCGCCGAAGCTTTTTCCGTCAATCTGGGCTTCTTCGGCAAAGGCAACTGCAGCAGCACTCGACCCCTCGAAGAACAGATCGAAGGTGGCGCTTGTGGTTTGAAAATGCACGAAGATTGGGGCACGACTCCGGCAGTAATCGATGCCTGTTTAAAAGTTTGCGACGAATACGATGTCCAAGCCGCTATTCACACAGACACAATCAACGAAGCAGGATTCGTGGAGGATTCGATTCGAGCGATCGCCGGCCGCACAATTCATGCCTTTCACGCTGAAGGAGCAGGCGGCGGGCACGCTCCGGACATCATTAAAATCGTTGGCGAGCTCAATGTCTTGCCGAGTTCGACCAATCCAACGCGACCGTTCACGGTCAACACAATCGAAGAGCATCTGGATATGCTAATGGTTTGTCACCATTTGAGCAGCGAAGTGCCGGAAGACGTGGCCTTCGCAGAATCACGCATTCGCGCTCAAACAATTGCAGCTGAAGACATTCTCCACGACATGGGCGTGATCTCGATGTTTTCGTCTGATTCACAAGCGATGGGTCGGGTGGGTGAAGTCATTATCCGCACCTGGCAAACTGCAGACAAAATGAAGAAACAACGAGGTCCGCTGCCAGCCGACAGCGATCGCAACGACAATACGCGCGCCAAACGCTACGTCGCGAAATACACAATTAACCCGGCCCTGACGCACGGAATCGCCCACATCGTCGGATCGGTAGAAGTGGGCAAATTTGCCGACCTTGTCATTTGGAAACCTCACTTCTTTGGCGTTCGCCCCGAGATGGTTTTGAAGGGAGGCATGATCGCCTTCAGTCAGATGGGCGATCCGAACGCTTCCATTCCGACACCTCAGCCTGTTTTCATGAGACCCATGTTTGCCGCCTTCGGACGGGCCGTGCACGAAAGCAGCCTGCTTTTCATGTCGGCAGCCGGAATCAGCAACGAATTGCCAGAAAAGCTCGGTCTGACCAAGCAAGTGAAAGCCGTGGCGCGCTGCCGCTCGCTCAGCAAAAAAGATTTGAAGTTGAACGGGGAAACACCCCATATCGATGTCAATCCCGAAACCTATGAAGTGCGGGCAGATGGTGAATTGCTCACCTGCGAACCAGCAAAATCACTGGCTCTGACGCAAAGATACTTCTTGTTCTGAAGTCGTCTTTGCAACACAAAAAGAAATGCGCGTGAGGAAAAAACGATGCAGCCCATTTTAATTGAAGCACTGCCCAAGCAAGCCCTATTCGAAGGCGCAACCGAATACGTTTTGATGACCTGGGAGCAGAGACGGAAGCCACGCAGTAAGTACAAAACCAATGCTGGTCGGGAGATAAACATTGCTCTGCCACGAGGCACGACCCTAGCCGACGGCACCCTCTTACATTGGGAAAACGGCCGCGGCATCCTGGTCAAAGCCCAACCAGAATCAGTTTATGTAATCAAGCCCAGCAATCAACACCAGGCGTGTATTGCCGCTCATCACATCGGCAACTGGCACCGCTCCATGCAATTAACTGATGCCGGCGAACTGATCGTCGAGGCAGACGGACCGCTAGGCCAGTGGTTAGAAAAAAGTGGCATCGAGCACAGTGCCCAGCAGCGAGTGTTTCAGCCACATATTAGCGTCAGCGGTCACGATTAACCGGTGCTTCACAAAATGCTTAGATTTGTTCACGCTAATGCACCCTAGCGCGCTCGCGTCAGTCATTAAAAGTTACGCTCAAAAATCCGAATTCACAACCCACTGCTTCAGCTCGATTCGGCTAAGCCTGACAGAGCTATGCTCAACCTTGATGCCAAGAGGCAAAGACCGGTCAGCCTTTGCGCTAAGCGACAACAATTCTTTTCAGAAATAGTGATTTGGATTCTCTTAGATTGATCTGCGCACTTTAACCTTCCCTCTTCTAAGAAACCACCTAAACCTTCTTCATCCGACTCTAAAGTCACTCAAATCAATTGCTTCTGCCGCAAACCGCAGGAGCACTTGTGCTTATGAGGCTTGGATTTTTGATGAGATTTCGCTGCGCATTGTTTCGGAGAAGAGCTCGCAACCTGACCACGTTTAACGGAGGTAATGCTATGCCAAAAGGACGCAGTGACTTTTCACCACAAAAGCTGAAAGCTCAAGTGGTGGCACTGGCCAACAAACGAATCGAGGAAACGCAAACTGAAGTGATGCTCGGCTACCGTAAGCGCGACTTCAATCGCTGGGTTCATCAAGAAATTTCCCTGTTTTGCTTCGAAGAAGTCTTTGCGAAAGCGACCGGCTGCGCGGAGGGCGCTTGCTTGTCGTGCATTCACGAAGTGATTTTCTCGCCGTCCGTTCTGCATGTTCTCACTTCGAGCAGCGCCAATCCCTACTGGTTCTGGCGAATCGTCAAAGCTACCGCGGAACGGGCAAAGAAGTTGCCAATCGAACTGGAAATCGTCGAGCAGGCGGCCCAGTCGGTTGTTGCTGAAGAAGGAGCAAAGCTGGTCAAGCTGACCGGCAATGCATATTGCTTTGCCGACGGTGCCTTCAACATCGAAGCCCTGCGCAGAAGCTATCGCAGTCGACGGCTACTGGGTCAAGTTCAGGCGAGAGAAGCGGCTCTCAGTCTGGGCATTTTGATTGTCGTGCCAACGGATGACCCCGGATCTCCCAAAACCAAGTTCAATCCGCTCTTCGCCTGATTTGATCGCTGGCTAAAGCGATGCCGGCTCGGTTATGCAATTTCGATTGCAAAAACCCTCCGGCGTCGCTTTTATTTTGCCACTCAAGGACCTGTCCCATGCATGCGTAGATTCAACTCCAGAGTGGGAAACACTTCTGGCATCGATACTTCCGATCACTACGACCAACCTGATTTCATTCAAGTCGCTCTGTCTTCTCGGATGGTCGACTCGCCCGGCATTGAGCGAACAATCCTCCGGTGATGGGTGGTTTGCTGCTTTCTGGGGATTTAGCGAAAATTGGGTAGATGCTTTTGAATGGCGGGCAAGTCTGACCTTGATATTTTTGACGACATCGTCGATTGTGCGAAGCAACTTGTCTCGGCGCAAAACGAGCGTGAGAGAGAGATTTGAAAATCTTTCTGGCATGGCTTTTTGAAAAATCATCTACTACATTACATAATCCTGTAAGCTATAGCACATCCCACTGACAAGCGAGCCGCTTGCGCACGTCCACTGACAAGGCAGGAAATCTATGCTTCTCGATCTCTTTGGCACGGCAAAACCAATAATAGGTGTGATTCATCTTTTGCCGCTGCCAGGCTCGCCGCGCTGGGATGGACACCTGGAAACAGTTTGTTTGCGAGCCGAGCAAGAAGCCGCCGCCCTCACCACTGGCGGTGTCAATGGCATCATCATAGAAAACTTCTTCGACGCCCCGTTCGTCAAAAACAAAGTCGATACAGCTACAGCCTGCGCACTCTCAATCGTGATCAAGCGGGTGATGGCGATCTGCGATCTGCCGATTGGCGTCAACGTCTTGCGCAACGATGGCCTGACGGCCCTTGCCGTTGCCGCTACTACAGGCGCCCAATTCATTCGCGTCAATGTTTTCACGGGCGCGATGCTCACCGACCAGGGCATCATCGAAGGCGAAGCCCACGCCTTGCAGCTCTATCGCAAACAGCTGGGGGCCCACAAGAGCGTGCGGATATTTGCCGACGTCCTCGTCAAACATGCCAGCCCGTTGAGCGCCGACGCCAACCTGGGTTTGATCGCCCAGGATACCGTGCATCGCGGCTTGGCCGATGCAATTATCATCAGTGGTACGGCGACCGGGCAGGCGCCATCAGTCGATCACCTGCGTCAGGCCCGTCAAGCAGTACCCACCACACCAATTTTAATCGGCAGCGGTGCCACCAAAGCCAATATCAAAAGTCTCATGGAAGTTGCCGACGGAGCCATCGTAGCCAGCAGCCTCAAACGCCAGGGATTGATCGAAAATCCAGTCGACGTCGAACGCGTGCGCGCGTTGACGGCAGAGATGCGTGACGAACGCTCTCGCTCGATCACCTAAAACTCGATCGTACGCGCGGACTGATTATGCGGTGCCGCCATATTTTGCACGGCAGGATCCACCAAAGCTTCTGAACTGGAAAGATTGTTGAGAATTTGAGTGAAATCAGAATCAGCCTGATACATCCAACACTTGACCCGGTCGACCCAGATCACCATATCGATGATGGCTTGAGTCAGGTCGGGATTGTCCTGTTGCAGACGCGCTTGCACCCACTTCGGCAATGCCACTGGTTGGCTGCCGTCGGCAATATCTCGTTCCACGACGACCGCCAGTCCCTCGGCTAAAACAATCGCCATCGCCTGCACGTAAGCCCGCCTCGAGTAATGGAGATCGGCAAGCACTTCAGAGAGCGGTTTTTTTCCGTCCAATCCATTGATGATTGGTTGAACCATAGCCAGGGCAGAGGCCAGACGTGGGCTGCCAGCTGCCGCTGCGATCATTTCTTGCACCCGAGCGGTAGTGGCGAGGATGGTATCACCATTGATGCGCATCTGTTCGAGAATCTTCCTCTGTTCCAGATAATTGCTGCCTTCCCGCAACAGTCGGTCGAGGGCATCTTCGGGTGAAGCCGGGTTGAGCGTACGGCTGATCCCCCCAAACTCGCCTTCGACGAAGGAGAATGAGCCGGTTACCCACAAAAAAAGCTCGAATAATGCTTCGCGCCCCTTGACGTTATCAGCTTCGACATGAACGACATTGCCCTGCTCAACGAAAATCGCTGCAGTCTTGGCCCCTTGGAGGAGCGTGATCTTGCCCGTCAGCTCACCGTTGCGCACGAGCTGAAGAAGGTTGTTCAAACTGACTTTAGCGAGGTCGCCGTTTAACTGCATCCCCTTCCTGCTTCGCCGCCGGGTTTAATGGCCGAGCCAAGTTACTAGTATAACCCCGCAGAAATGGACCGGTCACGAGAAGGCAACCAGGCCAGGGGCAGGCGAGAGCGACTTATAAATTGCAACTTCGTGTCACAACCAGCGATTAGTATGCAAAACTCTTTGTGCTGGGTAAAACATAAGAGGCTCATCGTGACGCCACGAGCGTACGGCGGGCTAGCAGATAAGAGTACAAACGGCAGCAATCGGGTATTGGATTAATGCTCAACAGCAGGAGGCAAGGAAGTCGGCTAATACGCCTGCCCAGGATTTCTCAGCTTCCGTCCCGGCAGCAAGTGATGAACTTGTTGATTGAAGCTCAGAATCGCCCAGGCAGCATTATTGAGCTGACTTTCGGTGATCCGCCGGAATCGTACTCCTTGACTGCTGTCAAAGATCGCCCGAAAGCTGAGTGCGTCTGGACGCTCTACCGCGGCGAAGGGGCAAATTCCATGCTGGAATGGAGTCACGCCAGCAATGACACCGACCAGGTTCAGGGTCTGATTTCGAATCAATTCCCAGGGTGGGTGCTCAAAACAAAAGTTCTGCCCGAAGACCAAACTTCGACGAGCAATTCAGACCAGTATCAGACCGGCAGTTATCAAACCGGCAATTATCCGAGCCAAAGCTATCAATCGCAGACCACAAGCGGTGCGCAAGCTCGGACTCCCCAGCGCAGCACGTTGGAAGGTGACCTGGAAAATATGCAGGTGCCTAATCTTTTGCAGTCGATCGGCATGGGCAAATTGACCGGACGGTTGGAAATCAAAAACCGCACTGACACTGCCGGCGTTTTCTTTGCCGACGGCGTCCCGTTGCATGCTACTTTACGCGGCGCCGAAGGAGATAATGCTCTGATTGAGATGGTTTCCTGGGAAGAAGGCCAATTTCGCTTTTATCCTGAACCTAAAACCGACAAGAAGACAATCAATAAAAGGCTTGAATTCCTGATCATGGAAGGTTGCTCCTTCCAGGACCAATACAAGTCTTTACTCAATCACGGTTTAACCATGGATGCGTTTCTGGTGCGCAAACATACATCGTTGACAGAAAAAGAATTCGAAGATATCGTCGCCAAGGGAGCGCCTGTCGACCTGGCCTTGCAAAAACGAATGTACGTCGGAGTCGACAACAAGAGCTCCCTCTTCGAGATGTTGCGCTCGGCACCATTGCAAAAAGTAGAGTGGGTGCCGATTCTTTTCAATTTGACCACTTGCGGTCTGATCGAGTTCAAAAAAGAATCGCAATCGCAAACGTCGACCCAGGCTAAACACGCGCTAGTCGATTGGACGCAAATGAACGGCGTTGAAAAATCGCTTCTGCGCGCCGACACTGGATTGTATACATACCCGTCATTCCTCTATTTTGTCGACAAAGAGTTCTGCCGCTACGATCGCTTTGAGCGACCTTTTTCAGTGATCATCTTTAACGTTGGCGTGGCCAAAACAGATCTGCCTCCTGGTGCTCGACCAGACGTTCTCGAACCATTGCCAGTGCGTGCTGTCAAAGCTATGGGACAAAGTATTTCGCGGATCAAACGACAAGTAGATCTTTTGGCGCACTTCCAGATCATGTACTATGCGCTCTTGTTGCCTGAAACGAACAGACAATCAGTGCAGAACTTTGCTTCCAGATTGAATGAAATTCTACGCGAAATCGCCTACACCGATCCGCCAATCGAAGGATTTATCAACGTCAACATTGGCGTCGCCAGCCTGCCGGAAGACACAACCGACCTCGATGAGCTGCTCAGTTTAGCTAAGCCCAAAGCGAAAACTTGAGCTGAGGGTCCAACTAAATTCCGATCTGCCAGTTGAATTAAGCTGCGCAATCTGCGCTATATCCTGAAAGCGGAAAGCGCTGGGTGCCTTATTTGCTGACCAGCAAGGCTTTGGTGTCGAAACATTTAAGTCGTTTTTTACATCGGCTGTCATGCAGTAGAAGTAAGTGTCTGCTTCGCTTCCGATTGCTTTAAAGCGAAGGAGTGCCTGAACCTAAAACACTGCAAGACTATCAAGAACCACCACAGCCGGCATTTTGTCGCCTGAATTTTTCTACCCAATAAAGGAAAGTTGTGATGACTGCTTCGACCGACACCCCAGCATTTGCCGACGAAACTTCACCCAGCCCGGCAGAGCCTAAACTGTCGCCAGAACGAATTGCCACCGCTATCGTGCAAGCGACTCTGAGCGGAGCCGCAAACGAATTGCATTATGGCACCACGGCTATGGTCACGGCACTACTCACTCGCGCGCTCTCGCTTCTGCCCGGTACACTGCCCGCCGGCACGGAAGCGCCTTCCCCTTGTTCTGCAGAGGAGATAGAGGCCAGGTTTGCGTGCTCCATTGCCGAATATGCCACTATGTTCGTCAATCACCGTCAGATCGAGCTGGCTGCCGCTCTGGCCGACCATGCTTTAGCCGTGATTGGCGACAGCCAGGTCAATTCGATCACGCTCGCAAGCGCTTTCAGCAATATCGGCGCTACTTTCTGGGAGCTGGAAAGGGGCAACGAGGCTATCGCTCCGCTCGAACGGGCACTGGCTATCGTCGATGCTCTCAAGCCTGATATTACTAAGCGACAACCCGATCCGCGCGAGCCAGATATTCTGGCCCTGACCAATCTCGTCGTTCAGAATCTCGCGGTGAGCTACATGGCGATCGACCGCTACGATGATGCCGCCCCTCTGGTCGAGCGCCTGCGCCCATATCACAGTGCAGAACAAATGGTGATGGCCGTGGCCTATTACGACCAGCACCTGGAGGCCATCGCCGAATCCCTGCAGGCTACCGCCGTGAATCTCGACAACCTGCCCGACGGCAAGATACCCAGACGCCTGCTCAACTGAGTGTGTCACTAAGCGACTATCAACCATAGACGCAATCCCACCAAAGTGTAAAAGCGCAGCAAGGCCAGGGCTCTCCTGGCTTTGCTCGTGCCACCAGCACTTCTCAGCACTTTCAAATCGGATTAATGGGAGTGAATAAAGCCTTTATTTAACCCGAATTCAGGCTGAATACACCGGCATCAAATCCGGTGCACATCCAAATTTAACCAAAATTGTAGGAATGACTCAAATGCAAAAACAGTTTATGGCTCAGATACCCACCTTGATGAAGTTTCAGGGGAAATCCCGCGAAGAAGTCACCCAATCACTCAAGGACAGCTTGCTGCTTGCGCCTAGCGTCAGCGCTTTCTTGCACTCGGGCTTCTCCCGCGAGACTGCTTACCCGGCAATCACACCCTACAAGACGCATTTCTTGCAGGTGTCTGATGTACACACGCTTTACGTCGAGGAATCGGGCAACGCCAATGGCTTTCCTGTGATCGTCTTCCATGGCGGCCCAGGAGGCGCTTCCAGTCCTTTCTGGCGGACGCTTTTCGATCCTGAATTCTGGCGAATCATTATGTTCGACCAGCCCGGTTGTGGTCAGAGCAGATACACCGAAGGTGGTCAGCTGGTGGGCAATTTGATCATGGACCAGCTTGGTTATATCGAAAAGATCCGCAAACACCTCAAGATCGAAAAGTGGGCGGTCTATGGCGGCAGCTGGGGCACTACTCTCGGTCTGACTTATGGAATCGTCCATAAGAAGAGAGTGGTCGCTGAGATGGGCCGCGGCATGTTCACAGCCAGACCCAGTGAAATCGAATGGATGTATGGCTCTAGCGGCGCAGCCAATATTTGGCCGGAAAAGTGGAAGGACTTTGTTTCAGCTCCAGGCATGGAGCCCGGAAAGAATGCCGCCTATTACGTTCCCAGATATCGCGCCCTTATGGACGATCCAGACGAGGCCGTGCGGCTTGATGCGGCAAGGCGTTGGGAGCAGTGGGAAGACTTCGTCTTTGCCTTTCGTCTCGACCTGGCGAGCGTTCGCTCCGGCGGCGAGGCCCAGTCGTGCTTTGACGAGGCGAATCTCGAGAACTGGTATTTCTACAATAACTGCGGCTTCCCGAAGAACGAGGACGGTACTGACTGCGACAACTGGATTCTGAAGAACATTGAAGCCTTGAAGCGCATCCCCTGCGCTTTTGCATCGGCACGTTACGACTGCGATTGCCCCAGGACGACAGCGTGGGACATTAAAACTGCCTATCCAGACCTCGAGTTGGTCGATGTGTTTAACGGCAATCATGCCGGTTTTGACCCGCCGGTCGTGGCTGCCACTGTCGGCATCACCAACTATTTCGCCTATATCTTCTCCGGTGGATTGATGGGTGTGAATAAGGCCTAAAGCCCGCTTCAATGCTGGCTTTCTATTGACTGACTCGGTAGCACTCTGGTTGTCGTCGGTGTCTATCATCGACGACAACGCCTTCGACGAATAGGACAAATCGATACCGGAGGACCTACCTCCATCTCTTCTTGTTATCTGGGTGCACAGCATCACATTTGGTTGCTACTCACCGCCTGTGTTCTTGGCGTATTTTTGCCGAAAATGGCTTTTTCCGCACAGTTATGACTCGAGTGCTAGAGTTGTCAATTTTCTATTCATCTGGCCTTCGGCTATAATGACTGTTTGCCCGCGACCCACACTCCCACGTGGTCGCCTAGATCGAAGCGAAAACCGCAAGCAGTGCGGGGCGCACTCGTTAATGCAGCACAGACAACAGGAAAGTTCAAGAATGGAAGTGAAAGAAGTAGTCGATATCCAAAACCTGACTGAAGGCGAATTAGGCGAGGACGATAAAGAGTCCGACCGCGCCAAATGGTATACCTCCACGATTCAGGAAGCTGAACTGGCGGATTATGCTCCGGTCAAAGGTTGCATGGTGATCAGACCCTATGGCTACGCTCTCTGGGAAAGAATTCAAGCTGCACTAGATGGGATGATTAAAGCGACAGGACACCAGAACGCCTATTTTCCGCTCCTAATTCCCGAGTCTTTTCTCAAAAAAGAAGCTCAGCACGTCGAAGGATTCGCTCCCGAATGTGCGGTCGTCACGCATGGCGGCGGCAAAAAATTAGAAGAGCCATTGATCATCCGCCCCACCTCCGA
>CAJCHQ010000048.1 GCA_903970295.1 Bryobacterales bacterium | reverse complement strand
CGTCAGCGGAGGATGCTCCGCCTTCGGCAACTGAGTTATCGTCGTCTGGCTTTGATTCCAATTTCAAAACCTCTTTTATCTGACGCTCTGTGCATTTTCGGGCGTCTAAGTTTGGTATTCCCGATATTTCTCACTGCCATGCATCAGTGGTCAAGATTATCCAGCAAATCGGTCAGCCGCTTGCGCCTGAACTGATCGCTCTCGCTAGAAATCTTAGCTTGAATCGCCGGTGCTACAGTTTTATCTCCCTGCTGATGCAGTTGCTTGAGAGTCCTAAATGATTGGCGACTGATCGAGACTTCTTGGGATCCGGCCAGTCGCAAGATCTGATCCAGGTGCGATTGATCGTGCAGTGCGGCTACCGCCGCTAAAGCTGCCACCCGCACAGGGGCCGATGAGTCATCCAATGCCTGCGCCACAGTCGTCAGATAATTCGATTTTTGAGCGGGCGAGAGGCTCTTGTGCAATAGATTGAGTGACTCCATCGCTTGTTGTCTTTTGTCAGGCGCGTAATCCTGGCAAGCAGTCAATAGAAAATCGATCGACATCTCGGTATTCAAATAGCCTAGAGCCTGCAAAATTCGCCAGTATAGCTTTGCTTGTTTTGGATTATCTTCGGCAATAGGTTGCTGACTCTTCGGCAGTTCCGTTCTCTCTTTGAGTGAAATAATTGTATTGGCAAGTTTCACCAGAGGTGGGGCTGCTGCATTGTTTCCGATCGAGCCTAAAGACTCGATCACGTCTTCTTTAAAGCCTATGTCCAGCGGCAAGAATCGCAGCAAGCTCTCGGTTTCGTCGAGCCCCAACGCGCCAAGCAAGCGCACCGCACAGCGCAACCGGTTCAACTCAATTAAACTGCTGGGCAGCTCGGTGATCGCTGCCGATATGCAGTTTCTGAGGACTGCGATGTTTTTTTCTTCGGCTAAGGTCTGCAATGCTGCCACTTCTGATGGGAATTCGGGCTGTGGTGAGTATAAGCTTTCATCGTTCAAAGTCTGGGCGCATTTCAACAGAGCGTACATTGAAAGGGGTGTAGGCTTTTCACGCACCAATTTGAAAATCTGTGGATAGCAGGATGCGACTTTGGTTTCGTGCAGCAAGTCGCTGGTGAAGGTTTGTTTGCTGGCTTCTAACAATCCGGCAACGATCTGGCAACCGCCCTCTTGCTCCAAACCATTGTCACTCGTTAAAAAGGTTAGCGGTTCGATTTTGCGAGCAATGCTGACGCACATGTAGTCTGTCAGGGGATGCATCGATAAAACGGTTTCCGTAAGGGCCTTGCCGACCTCGATCAGCGGCCAATTAATTAGGGCTGCTACCGCATCTACAACGAACCAGTCTTCTGTCGAATGGAGATGTGGAAGCAATGCCTGCTTCGCTTCTTCACCGCCAAGTTTGGTCAAAGCATTAGCTAAGTGTGGAAATGCTGATGACGCACTGCTGGCGGTATCATTCAAGCTGAGAATCATCCTCTCCAAGCCCTCATGCGCTTGTAAAACAGCAAGCGCCATGGCCGCGTTAGCCCGCACTCGCCAGTCACTATGCCCCAGTGGATCGTTGAGATTCGGCCAGGGAGTGCCATCTCCTGCGGGCAACAACGCAACAAGCGCTCCGGCACGGTCGAGATCATTTACTTCTAAAAAAATCTGTTTCAGTTTGTCTTCCCAAAACAAAGGGGACAGTTTCAGAGCGATTCCTAACTGCAGTGCACTGCGGCTGCGCACAGCGGCGAGAACATCTGCCCGCACATCCTTGAAGTGTCTCTGATTGTCGGGACTGCTGCCTGCCAGGTTATGGTAGAGCGTCAGATGCTCCAGCTCCAAATCTTCCGCTTGGACTTTGGTCTTTTCGCTGAAGAGGACCTTGCGCATGCGGTTTACAAGAGCCGCAATTAGATTTGCCATATGCCTTCTCTCTTTTTCCTGCAAGCTTATCAGACCAGATTGAGGTTTAATCAGCACTTCAACTTTTGTGCCGACGCGATATTATTGAGGCTTAGCAGCACAGCCTCCCCAGATCAGGAAGGAAATGGATTTCAGCGATCAGCAAGCATTGATAAACGCCGTCATTCATTTTTTGATTGCCAGCAAATATTCAGTGCCTTTTTGGTTCGCCTGCCTGTTCATAATCTTGTTTGCCAACCGGCGAGCATCAGTGTCGCTCTTGTGGCGCAATCTGCACTTGATCGAAGATCTCGTTTTGGAAAAAGAATTTCTTTCCAAGATTGACGTGCCCTTGCGCCTCCTGACTCTTAGCCTGATTGCTGTGCCGATCATCTCGGTCTTGCCGGACCCGTTTCATTTTTATTTGGGCAAACTTTTTAGCGTCATCATTCCGGTGTTGTTTTTGCAGTTGTTCGCGGCCGGCGTCGATTTAATTATCTTCCAGTGGTATTTCGAAAAACACAGAGCAACCAATCTGCCAGCGGTTTTTCGCGTGTTGACGCTTTCTTTCATCTGGATCATTTTTACTCTTGTCCTTCTGGAATATGCTTTTGGTGTTAACCTGTTGCCTCTGATAGCAACGTCTACTGTCGCGACTGCGGTGCTCGGGTTGGCTTTACAAGACACGTTGAAAAATCTTTTCGCCGGTCTCACGGTCAGCCTTGAGAAGCGCTTCCAGCACGGCGATTGGGTCTCTTTCCGTTTGGATGGCACCTTGAGCACTGTCGGCGAAATCAGCGAGATCGGCTGGCGTACGACCAGATTGAAAACACTCGACGACAGCTACGCTGTGATACCAAATGTGATGTTCACCAGCAACCATGTCGTCAATTTCAGCCGACCGCTGCCCTGCTACGCCCGCACAATCGAATTTCCCGTTGAACTTTCTGCCAATCCAAAACTGATACAAGAGGCTCTTCTCCAATCGGCCCAGGGATTGGATGGCATCGTCGATGATCCAGCGATCGAAGCCATTCCTTGCAGCGTCACCACTGATCGCGTCGTGTATAGATTGCGTTTTTGGATAAAAGAATTTGATCGCGGCGATGAAATTAGCGGTAAAGCGATCGAAAATTGTCTCATTGCTCTGCAAAAAATGGGTGTGGTCAAGATGAACTCGACTGCTGTTGGCAGCGACACTCCAGCTCCAGATGGACTGGCCCAAGCTGCAGCGGTCCAAGCAAACGTACTGCCGGCATTGGCTACGACTACAAATACTGCTCAGCCAATTGCTGCTTCGGGCCTGGTATCACAGGCGGTGATTAGCCGAAAAGCCGAATCGGCTCAGAAAACTGAAAAAGTGCAGCCGCCGAGAAGTGATCAAACCTGACTGAGCTTGGCGAGAAATTGAACGATGTCTTGACAAGGGCGCCTGCCGTGGCTATCCCAGTCTCACACGCTTCACGCGCTGATGTTAATGCCGGGCGAAGTGTTAGAATCACTGAAATCAATATCCGGGAGTAATCTGTGAATACGATTCTCAGCGCGGCTCAACAGGCGCAGAAAGAGCTTTATATGACTTTTGCGCAAGAACACCTGGCGCCGATTGCCAAGTCTCTAGAATCTCGCCAATCAAGCCTCAAGGAATTTCTGCAAACGGCTGGTCAGAAAGGATATCTTGGCATTACGGTGCCGAAAGAGTATGGCGGTCAGGCGGGGTCGTTCCTTCAGGCTGTGCTTTTTGCCGAATCTGTAGCCCAACATGAGCCTGGTTTAGGCCTCACCTTCGCCTCACACACAGCAGTTGTTGAGTTGTTGAAAAAGTATGGCAGTGACGCTCAGAAGTCGCGTTATCTTCCCTTGCTGGCCAGAGGTGAGTGTTTGGGCACTCTGGCATTTTCGGAAGTGGGGGCCGGCACCGATTACAAAGCTGTCGCGGCGAAAATTTCGCAGGACAAAAGTGAGCTGAAATTGACCGGGCAAAAAACGTGGGTCGTCAACGCCGACATCAGTTCGCTCCTGGTTGTTCTGGGCAAGGATGAGGCCGACCAGC
>CAJCHQ010000047.1 GCA_903970295.1 Bryobacterales bacterium | reverse complement strand
GCCGTCGCCATAAAACGAGCTGTTTGCCTTTTCTTCCGAGTAAGATTGGCCGTCGTCACGAATGCCAGGGGAGATGGAATCGGCCCAAACCGAGTTTGTGCTCAGACAAACAAGCCCTAACAAGAGCCCACTAATCAGGTTGGTAGTCCTTTTTCTCATTCCGGTTTTTCGCCGTGTTCTTCAGTCACGTCTGTGACATCGACATGCGGTGCACTGACTTGTAAATCCGAAATTTCAGAATTGATTTCAGCGATCTTCTGTTCGATTCTTTGAATTTGCGCGATTTCGTCCTTGACACGATTTTGCAGTTCGACGCCGTCGGTTGATTTCTCATCTTGGAAAAGAATGTAGACTCTCAGGCCGATTGTTTTGAGATGTCTGTCCTTTTCTGAATTCAGAGAAAGAACATTAGCCTTGAGTTTAGCAATGCGAGCGAGCTTGGATGTCTGATCAGCCGCTTGTTTGGTAGCGCTTTTGACTTTATTGAATATATTGCCGAAATCTGGTGGTGTCATCGCGTGTCTCATAATGAAGTACGCCTATTACTATATCCTGTTTTTCGATCGCCAATCAGGGCCCTGGCCCTTAAGAAGTCACGATCAGGTAACAATCGTCAACTAGTATTTTGCCGTTGAATTACTAATGAGTTCTCAACCAGACCGGGGAATCGCAGATTTCGGGCAGGATGCTAGCCGAAAGATCGGCAGGAGAGGTTGATGGTAGTTAACGAGGCAAACTTGGCGCAGATTGAATTCATGAAAAGCTTCGGGCAAGAGTTGACAGAGACACCGGCTGGGCTCGGTCATAGCGGAGATAAAGGCGCGCAACCGCGCGAAAATCCCGACCCCTCAACCTGGAGATTTGATGCCAGCGGTCATTTGCTATCAGCCGGCAAAGAGTTTTACGCCAAATACGACGACCGTGGAGGGGCTGTCACGGCAATGATGAAAGGCGAAATCTGGAAGCAGACTCCTGAAGGTGTTCGCCACGGTTTCGTGGATACCGATGGCCAGTGGCAAAATGTTTTCACTCCCTGCGCCTCCTTGTGCATAAGAACTTACTCGGGCACGCATCACGGAGCTTTCTTCGGGGCTGAAGTGATCGTGCAGGATATCGATGGTAATTTTTCCAGCCACTCCCACGAACTCTTTCGTGACGCCGAAAGAGCTCGCTATCTAGCCCAATACTGGGATACCTACCAGTAACCAAAGCAGTTTGGGCAAGAGCGAGGAATCAGGCCTCTACGGTGCCGTCGGTTGTGGTGAGCAACTCGACATTCTGATGAATGATAGACACTGCTTGTGCGGCAAATTCGCCAGGCAGGAGCAAACTCATCCTCAATTCGCTAGTTGCTACGAATTTGATCGGAATTTGCGCGGTGTTCAAACTATCGAAAATGAGAGCGACCACCTCGGGGCTTCGGGAAAGACCGGAACCGATCACCGAAATGCGGGCGAGTCCGCGATCGACGTGCAGAGAAGGCTCTCCCAACTGTTTGTTATTGGCCTCCAGCACGCGCAGAACTTGTGCCAGTTTGGTGTCTTTGATTACGAAGCCCACTTCTTTCAGGGGCTGATCTTCGCGGGACATAATAAAAAGCATGTCGGTGTCGATCGAAAGCTCTGTGAAGCGGGCGAACACCGGTGACACGCCTTCGAAGGGATCGTAGTCCTCAGCTGCGCTTTCAATAACCAGATTGACAGCCACCATATTGTTGTCGACGGCGATACCGCATACGGTGTAAGCTGGCGTCACGAAACGATGGGTGACCAGTGTGCCTAAATCGTCTAAATTAGTTGTGGACCGGATGCGCAGAGGCATGTGGAACTCAGCCGCCAACTCCAGTGCCTCGGCGGTTAAAAGCTCGG
>CAJCHQ010000046.1 GCA_903970295.1 Bryobacterales bacterium | reverse complement strand
AGCACCGACGCAGAGCAATCTGGTCGGTGTTTTTATTTGCATTGGTATTACCAGCGGTTCTACTTATTTGCCGTTCCGGTTTTAATGCTTCTAGCCACTACCGACCAGGTACATAACCAAAGTGACACTGCGAGGGCAGATCAGTGACAGAGCACCAACCGAATTGTCCTGTTTTTTTAGGGTGAGAACGAAAGAAGCCTGCAATTCTAGAAGGAGAATTATACGAATTTGAGAAAAAATCACTGCAACGCGAAATGATGCAATCAGGCATAAATGCGATAAAAATATCGGACGTGACACGGTTTTATTGAGAGCATATACAGAACAGCTGCCACAGCGGATATACAGAACCGATAATTGAGTCTGCAACAAATGATCAAGCCCTTGTTAAGTGCGGTTGTATTTCAAAAATGACTCAGTTAGCCACTCTTAGCGATAGAGAAAAGCAATCCTTAAATAGTCACTGGGGGAGTTGATCGTTATCTCGGATCGGCTATTATAGATACATCAACGGTGAGCGCTTACCAAACGAGTTAGGCGCTTCGAGCCGAGGGGCTTTGCGGAAACGACAGGTCGGCGCTGACCAGAAACGGTAGCAAGTAGCCCGATGTATGTGAAGGACTGACTGAAGCATACATAGATACTGAGCCCAATTCGCAAGGGGCAGTCAGGCAGTAGTAAAAGCACCGACGCAGAGCAATCTGGTCGGTGTTTTTATTTGCATCGACTGGAAATTAAGACGGGGAGTGCTTCGCAGCTGGTGATCACTCTTCCTGCGATCCGCTTGCCGTTTTCGCCCTTTCAGGACTAACCGCGATTCGACCATTTAGCAATTTACTTCTTTCTTCAGCGAGAGCGACTCAACTGACGAGAGGATTGCCCTTATCTGAAAATCCAGGAAAGATTTTGTCCAGGTCTTTGCGTGATGTCATCATCTGCTCACTGAGAGTCCAGCTCAAAACACTGCGGAAATCAGTTGTAGTCGGCAGGTCTCGCCCTTCGTTCAAGTCTTTTTGCGCAAGACCCGGCCAACGTCCATAGACTTTTCCACCGGGCACTTCGCCGCCCAAAATCCACATCACGTTGCCATGGCCATGGTCGGTGCCACCATTGCCATTTTCGTGGGCAGTCCTGCCAAACTCAGACATGACCAAAATTGTGGTATTCCGGAAAAGAGGTCCCAAGCCCTGGCACAATTCTGCCAGCCCCTGGCCAAGCGGCGTTAAGTGGTTGGCAAGCTGACCGGTGCCGGTGCCCTGGTTAATGTGTGTATCCCAACCACCAAGATCCATAAAAGCAACCTGGATGGCTGGATCCCGACGGAACAGATTAGCCAATTGGGAACCGAAGCCTCTGACATTTTTCGGCAACGGTGCTCCTTTGTTCGCCGCAATCTGCTCAGCATCTAACTTCTCCACCGGGTCTGGTGCATTCAGCGCATTGTTGATTGTTTTGTGAGCATTCATGCCTTCGGCAAAAGCCTTGGACAAGTAATCATTTCTGCCCAAATATAGGTCCTGAAAAGATTGCGAAATCACCGGGTGATCTATGGGAATAGGCTTCGCTTTGTTTCCGTTATCGACCGTGGCGACGTTAAATGGTCCAGAAAAAATACGCGGCAACACCGGTCCAAAACTAATTGCTTGCACCGGAGAATTTTTCGCCGGCAAACTGCTGACCAGACGATTGAGCCAGCCCGAAGTGACAAACTTCTGCCCTGGCACCCCGCTTTCCATATAGTCTTGAGCATCGAAATGCGAACGAGAGGGATCTGGCGATCCGGATGCATGAACGAAAGCCAGATTTTTGCTCCGCCAGTACGGCATCAGTGGTGACAGAGCCGGGTGCAGGCCAAAGTGACTATCGAGATCGATGGCGCCGTTGCCGCCGGCCTTGCCCAGGGCAATCGTCGGCCGAATAGAGTAATAAGTTTGATCGCCAATCGGTGCCACCACGTTCAACCCGTCAACGCCTCCTCGAAGGAGGATGACAATCAGTTTTTTGTTTGCCGGGTCTTCGCGACCGCTAAAGGCCCATGCCCCAATCTCCGGCATAAATAGAGAAAAGGAAGTGAGAGCGGCAGTGGCTAAAAATTGTCTACGGTCCATATTTAATCCCTCAATATTTCATGAATTCAGGGCTTGCTAATAACAATGCAGGTCTTAAAATCTCGGGTGCTTTCACTACAACTTTGACAGTTTGGGCTGAAAAAGTGCCACCAAGTGTGGCACCAAGACGGCGATACTCGATTGCATAAGGAGGCACTTCAGGCACGGCACCAACTGCGATTTTAGAGGCAAACGTGATGCGCTTGAGCAAAGTGTCGGGGTTGACCCATGCGTCACGCGTGTTCTTATAACCATCGGGCGTCAGACACCCATACAAAGGCATACCTTGATCCCGGAGAAACTGATAAGCGAAACCATAATTGCCGGGACGAGTATCGGCGGCCCGCAAAGTTGAAACCAGATAACGAAAAGGACTTTTGAATTTGCAGCTTTCATATTGTGGGCTCCAGAACTCTGGACTATGAAAAAGCGTATTCAAGACTTCGGCGATATCACCGTCGGTTTGAGTGAATTTGGTCGTCAGCTTATCGACCAGACTTTTCGGCGGACTATCAGCGACAAAATACTGGGCCAACTGAAAACAAACATGGTGCGCAGTAGCCCGACTGCGGATCAACATATTGAGTGCTTGTTCGATCTCATCCGCACCGGTGCCGCTGATCACATGACCGAGAACAGTTTTGGTGCCAAAATCGTGACGGCTGGCGTCGAAGAAAACACCGTTACCGGTGGTCGCGGCATCCTTACCATCCATTTTAGCCAAACCCAGCCCAGTCAATACGCGAGCCAATTCAGTCACATCCCGCTGCGTATAACCGCCATCCACTCCCAAGGTGTGCAATTCCATCAGTTCGCGCGCATAATTTTCGTTCAATCCGCTCAACGGAGTGCCATTAGCGGCCTTCCGTCCCGGAGCACTGTTCAGGGCATTATCCAAATAGAAGATCATCGCTGGGTGGTGGCAGGTGGCTTCGA
>CAJCHQ010000045.1 GCA_903970295.1 Bryobacterales bacterium | reverse complement strand
GTGGGTTTGGTTCCCGGGTTAGATCTTTGAGTTTGCGGAAGGCTGTCACTTCTTCAACTGTAAGGGTTTGTGGAATCACCACTTCGATCGTCACCAATTGATCTGCACCCGCAAGGCCTAAACCCTTGAGCCTATAGACCCGTCCACTCTGCGTCAGCGGCTGAATTTTCATGACCACCCTGCCGGTCGCGCACGGCACCTCGATTTCAGCCCCTAGCAAGGCTTCGTAGATTGTAACTGGCACGCTCAGCGTCACGTCTCGTCCAAGCACACGCAAGACCGGATGCGGTTTGAGCTTGACCTTGATGATCAAATCCCCGTTGCGGCTGGCCCGCAAATCATAACGACCTTTCTCTGCTAGGCGAATCTCCTGGTCGTCGTAGATGCCGCCCGGCAAATCGATTTCTTCGTTGCGCTCGACATTGAAGTAACCGAGGCCTCGGCAGGTCGCACACTGCATCCTATTGACCGGTTTTTGCCCGGAACAATCTGCGCACGGCTTTGGATCGCTGATCCGAATCGGCTTCTTGCAGCCTTTTATCGCTTCTTTGAGGGTTACCTCAATTTCAGCTTCCAGCGCTAATGCCTGAACTTTCGCATTTTCACCGGTTTGCCCGCTGTTATGTTTCGTCCAAAGCGCTCGTAAATCCGCAACACTTTGCCGCGAGTCCTTGCTTCGTTTGTCATACTCTTTGCGTCTGTTCGGCTCCATCAACATCTCGTAGGCTTCAGCGATGTCCTTGTAGGCCTTGAGCATCGCCTCCGGATCCTGACCAGCAACATTCACGTGCGGGCCGAATTTGTCGTAAAGCTCGTTGTAAGCTTCCTGAATCTCTTCCGATGTGGAGTCCGGTCGAACTCCCAATACGTAGTAATAGTCTTTGATGGTCTTGCTTTTGCTTTTATCGTCTTGCATTGCTCGGCTTTTTCACTGGTTATCTGCCCCAGTCACTCAGATTCCCCCAGTCAAGAACACCCGTCGCTATTCTACCGCAAGCTGCAAAAAACGCGCGGCGGAGGCGAGGGCACCGAAGCCGACAAGCAACAGCGAAACAAGCGCGGCGAGGAGCCGTGCGCAGTGAAGCGTGGAAAACGCGCGGCGGAGGCGAGGGCACCGAAGCCGACAAGCAACAGCGAAACAAGCGCGGCGAGGAGCTGTGCGCAGTGAAGCGTGGAAAACGCGAGGCGGAGGCGAGGGCACCGAAGTCGACAGAGCGCTTAAAAAAAATAGGACCACAGCAACTTGCTGTGGCTCTATTTTAGATCCGTGCTGGAGGAAACTCTTTTTTATCCGCACTTAGAGAAGCCGCAGCCCTGGCAAACAAGGCAACCGTCTATTTTGACCCAAGCCTCACTTCCGCATTTACCACAACTCGGTAAGGAGCGGTGCATGAATTCGTTGGCTGAAGCACTGTTGGTGGTGCTTTTGCCGGTGAAGGTGGCGTCGTAACTGTCGCTCTTCGCCACTGAAGTGTATTCTGAGCTCTCCGCTTTCGAGAAATTGCGCCGATACTGTTGAATTGCTTTAGCCAATCCGTCACAAGGTGATTGAATGACGATCGCTTTGTCTGAGTCTCCGAATTTGAAAAAGGCCGGGTAGCCGGATTGGATATTGACCAGTTGTTTGACAATCGTGTCTTCGGCTTTAATCCGCTCATCTTCGCCGAATTCAGCCGCGAACTGAAGGAAAGCCGAAGCCAGTCTGCCGACTGCTTCAAAAAGACCGGACTCCACGGCACCCGGCTTGCCCATGCGGGCGTAGACTTCAATCAATTCACCCGGTCGTTTGGTCTCGTGATTCAAGCTCACATGCAGTGTCGAAACTCCTTCTGGGGAGCCGACGCGCACTTTGTAGGTTTGACCGTTGGTCTCTTCGGCATTGATATCACGCCGTTCTTGGTGACCCAATTGCGACAACAAATCTGATTCGCGCTCGTAGTCTTGACTGGCTATTTTTTCGACGGGTTGGCTCAGGCGGCTGCCATCCGGATAGAAAGTAATGTCTTTGACACCTAACTTCCAGGCCAACATGGTTGAATCCCAAACGGCTTGTTCGCTGGAATCCAGAGGGATAGAACAAGTGTTGGAAACAGAATTGAAGGTCTCCGGATATTCGTCGGTGCCTTTGTGAATCGCTGCCAGGTGGCGAATGTACGCCTCAGGTTCGACTTCCACCCGGATTGGAAATGCATGTTGGACTGCTTCCGGTACCTGAGGCAAACCTTGCACCGATTTATTGTTTTTGCGAATAGCTGTGGCTAATTCGGCTTCGCCTTGCTCAGTGGCTGGCCAGGCATGATGCTTCTGCATCATTTCTTTGAACCCGGGAGCAACAAAGTCGACGAAGCGCGAACGCACCTTGCGCGAGAAAACAATACCATTGTGCGGATCCACACCCCAGCTGGTTTGCAGGGCTTGGGCCAGAGTGCCGGTGGGAGCATTATTCGTCATACAGCTGTTGCGAACGCGCTGATTTTTCTTGTGAAAGCGGCTCCCTTCCCAGAGTGGATAAACACCGCGGTCTTTAGCCAGGTCCGAAGAAGCTTCAAACGACGCTTTCGTGTAGTGGCGGAAGAGAGCTTCTACTGCGTCGAGCGCTTCTTGATCGCCAAAACGCAAACCCAGCCGACTGATGAATTCGGCGATGCCGGCAAAGCCACCTCCATTGCGTCTTTCCAAACGAGCTGTCATGTTCTGAGCGGGAATCGGATACCAGCTCACGTCAGTGACATTGTCCATGAAGCGTTGTTGAATGCGTGCCACAGCGCGCATAGCGGCAAAATTATAACTGCCGTCTGGATTCCAAAAATCCGCATGGGCGGCGTGCAGTGACGAGAGATTGCAGTTGCCCATATAAACGCGTCCGTCCAGTCCGGGCCCGGCAGGCAAGAACTGCTCACCGCAAGGATTACAGGTGTTCAGGTCATATGCATGATTATTCGCATTACCAGCGTTGACTGTTTCGTAGAATGCCAATCCCGGCTCACCTGAGTCTTTCATACCTTCGATAATGCGTCCGAAGACTTCGGGTGCATAAAAATGGCCGCGAACGCGAACATAATTGTCTGTGATCTCGACGGCTGCGTTAGGCAGCTTGCGGGCAGCTTCAAGGGCTTCCGGGTATTTGCTCAACTCGACCGAATACTCTTCGTAGGTCGATTCTTTCGTCAGCTTATTGACTTTGACCGCACCGGTCTTAGCATCTAAAACTGTTTGACGCGGATCGTAAATCGCACCGTTCCAGTTTTTCTTGTCGAAAGTTGCTGGATAGAATCGCTTGCTTTCAACTGCTTCCATGAATCCCGGCATGGCTAGCACGGTGACATTGGTGTTTTTCAAATAGTTTTGGCGTTCGATGTACTGAGCGTACAGTTCGCCGTACTTTTGTTCCGCCATAGATAGCGTGCGTTTTTTGTAAGACATGCCGTCTTCGCCTGGCTGCTGTTTGTGCTCTTTCAAGACCTGGCGATAGAGCTTCGAGAGACTGGGTGGTGGAAACAATTTCTTCTTATCTATAAAGAAGAGAATGTCCGGGTGATCCGAGTTACGCAATTCGATCAAGGCACCGCCCCTGCGTCCACCCTGGGCCACAGCTTCGACTGCTTTTGCAATGGTCTTCTCGTAAAACCGATCGGGACCCGAAGCGGCAGCGCCGTTGGAAATGATCGATGACCATGGACGCAACGAAGACGTGTTCAACCCCATGCCCATGGCAGCTTTCGCCGCTAGCGCTTCGATGCGGGCGGCGTCTTGAATGCCTTCGAGGCTGTCGACGACATAAGCCACTCCACAGGCCGCCAGACAGCCGGTGCCACGCAAAGCCGCTGACAGTCCTCCCATAGCCACTTCATTGTCGGAGAGCTTAGCCGTCCGGCTACTGATCACAGCCAGGCGCAACTCTTCGGAGCGCAACCAGATCTCGTCTTCTTTCATGCCCGCGATCTTGCCGTGAGCCCAGTATTGCAACACTTTCAATGAGACAGCAGGATCAGCATTGATATTGGCCGGGGTGTTTGCCCAGAAACGTTGATGTCCGATGTTGTCGGCGAATGTATGGGCCGAGAGCTGCACCAGTTGGTGTTTCAGAGCATCTTCTAAAGTCAATTCAATCAGCTCTTGGGGCTGCAATGCATATTTCAATTCGGCAATCGCGACCGATGTGGCGACGCGGTGAATGATGTCATCTACCGCTTCTACTGGCTGTCCCGTGACTGAATCACGCTTGCCGTAGAGACCGACCAGCGTTTCCTGCGTTGACTCCCAATATCTAGAAGTGAAGTCGACCCTCTCCGGTTGCCCAGGTGTGATGGGACTGAAGTCGATCTTTGCCGCCTGGCCTGAGGGAGGATTGGGGGTGGTCTGAGCGTTGGTCGGCTGAGATTCTTTAGGGGCTGTCAACATAGATGGGTATATCCTTCTAGATATATGGTTGCGTCTGGTGTGTGTTTGGGTGCCATTAATTGCACCCGCTCGGAGCGGATCAGTTGAAATATTTTGGCCTGGTCGCACGCATATATTCGCGAGCGACCACTCGCAAGAGCCTTTTATTGATTTGGGGCGGTCAGGAGTTCATACTCCTCAACAATTTCGTTAGGGAATACGATACTACCGGTAGGGCATAAAGGCAACAACTTTTTGTTGGTGTCTAGAGAGTATACAATTGCCGAATTGCCCATCAAATGTGGCATTGGCGGGTTTGGGTCGAGTCATGGCGCGGCAAAATTAAGGAATGTTGCAACACAAGATATAGCGTAGGCACCACTGGTTGTCATTAGCGGTGTGACCCCGAAGAACGGCAACTGGTGAGCTTTGCTGGCACGCGCTATTTCGGAAAGATATGTTTTGGGCGCACGCTAGGCACCGCAGATAGTGACCGATAAGCACCTTATACGATGGCACAGAGAATTTCTATCGATCGCGCGAAAATGCTACTGAGTAGAACTTTTTCAATGGCAATGCAAGTGGTGCCCACTGGCGTTTGTTTATTTGCTGTCTGATATACAACTTAATTTGGAGGCTCGTGATGTTGATCGAATAAGTATTTGCTATGCGAGGGCGATCGCTTCCGGCTGAGCAAGCGATCGCCCATGCATATACCGAACGCATCTCTCTGGAATTTTATTGGTACCTTATATAGTGCCGGTTGCCTGACTGTCGATGCTCATTTTTTTGCTCGTCTATTTGGCGAAGCCCACTCACGCATAACGCTGCTGATACCTCGGATGGTGCTCCCGGCAGAGAAATTCAGATCGGCTATTAATACCGCCGACTCCATGCCGCCGGATCAATGTGCGAGCTACGCTACCGCTTGGAAACTGCTCGCGCTATTACACCTGCCTCATAAGAGCGGCAGCTGGCTTCTTTCTGGAATTTTCTCTTGTTTTCCCGCGGTGCTTTTGTGAGGATGAAATTGCTCACTTTCTGATTCATCGTTTCATTCCATTGCCAAACTTCTCAATCCTCTAGTTCTGTTCAGAGATTTCACGGCGCTCGCGAGAGTGATGGTGCTTTATCTGGACCGAATGACGAACGAGGAACGAGTCGAGGGTGATTGATGCGTTTGTTCAGAACAAGAGTTCCACGGCTCGATTCTAGGAGGAATCATGAAATATCTACATGAGGAGGCTGCCATGACTATCCAGTTATAGGGGCTCTGGCGCAGGCATCGTCGCTTTTTCAACCTAACTAGCATGCCGACATCCTGTTGGTGTGCGTGCTTGTGCCAGATGCTCCTGAAAAGGAGACATCATGGGCAAGTCCAAGTCCCAAGTTCGCCACGAAGCTACCGTCTGGGTTGCGCTCGACGATATCTACGTGACCGAATCTGTTATGCGCAAACTGCTCGCTCGCGACCATGGTCAGATCGAACAGATGCGTGTTGCTTACGAAGATGGTCGTGACATGGTTCGTGTCGTTTTGCACGATCGTGTCGAAGGTGGTTATAACATTGAAGACGGTCGTCATCGAGTTATTGCCGCGAAAATGGCCGGCGTCGGTTACATCGAAGCGGTCATCGTCACTCATTGACCTGATTATGCCAGGGCGTGCGCAACCGCTGCCCTGGCATTTCTTTTTCGACCAACACGAACAAGAACTATGGAGTCAAATCTATGGGACAAACTTCCAGTACCAAGATCTTACGGGAACCAGGAGAATGGTATCCGCCGCTGAAACCTTTCCGAACCCACGAACTAGCTGTCTCAGGCGGTCACGTGATCTATGTCGAAGAATCAGGACGCTCCGATGGGTTGCCGGTTCTTTTTGTGCATGGAGGTCCCGGTGGCGGCACGGAGGATGACAATCGGCGGTTCTTCGACCCAGCTATCTACCGCATCATCCTGTTCGATCAACGCGGCTGTGG
>CAJCHQ010000044.1 GCA_903970295.1 Bryobacterales bacterium | reverse complement strand
TTTTTAAAGGCTGCTCGTTGAATGCCGTGTAGGCCGCTGGCCATGGCAAAAGGCCTCTAACAAGATTGTGTATCGCTTGAGGCGGCTTGGACCAGTCTATGCGGCCCGTATCTTTGCTCAACATCGGTGCCAAAGTTGCCTTACTATCATCTTGTCGAATTGGCTCGAGCTTGCCGACGCGCAACAAGTCCAGTGTTTTTATGAGGAGCTTGGCTCCGACTTGAGACATGGCCTGCGCCAGTTCTTCTGAAGTCATTTCTGGTTCGATAGTTATCTCTTCTCTGAGAAGCATTGGACCCGTGTCCACACCTGACTCGGTAAACATAGTCGTTACACCCGTTTTAGTTTCACCATTAACGATTGCCCAATTGATAGGCGCTGCTCCACGATAATCAGGCAAAAGAGATCCGTGTATATTGATGACACCATATTTGGTGAGATTGAGAACTGCTTTTCTAAGAATTTGCCCGAAAGCGACCATGACGATGGCGTCAGCCGAGAGGGCAGCTAATTTCTCAACTGTTTCAGGTGATTTACTCAGGCTGCTCGGCTGAAATATCGGGATATTATGCTGGACAGCCAAGACCTTGACTGGTGGTTCGTGCAGGCGATTGCCTCGACCAGATGGTCGATCCGGCTGGCAAACGACGCCCACCACCTCGTCAGCTTCGCTGTCAATAAGAGCTTGCAGCGTGGGCACGGCAAATTCGGGCGTGCCGAGAAAAATAATTCGCAATCTCCAGCCCCTTCTCGAAATGCTGCTGTGCCATCTCTTCGCCCTTGCAAAGAAGCGCTATCAGTTACTTTAGTCTATCCCAGCGGCCCTCAGATTTGATACCCTAGCAGCCGGTCGCTTTGGTGGGGCATGGTCGAGACAGGAAAAGGCATGTCACGTGCCAATCTGATTTTGCTGCCGACAGCCTTGTGGCTGGCAGTTTTCATGCTCATTCCGCTAGTTATTCTTTTCGTTTATAGCTTCGGTAGTCGCGATCAGTTGGGTCGAGTAATCATCGACTTCAACCTGGCCAATTATGTGCGTTTTTTTTCCTTACCGTACGTTTCGGCTCTAGCTCGTTCGATGTTGCTCGCGGCTGTGACGACTGGCTTGTGCCTGTTTGCGGGTACTTTATTTTCTCTGTGGCTGGCGTTCAGAGTGCCCTCTGCTCGCCAACAACTATTTATGACTCTGTTAGTGGCGCCTTTGTGGACTTCTTTCTTGCTTAGAATCTACGCTTGGATGACAATTTTGCGCCCGACCGGAATTCTTACTGGTTGTTTGCAATTTTGGCACATAAGCAATCCGCCGATTTTACTCTACACACCATGGGCGGTGGCGATTGGCATGGTCTACAACTACTTGCCTTACATGATTTTGCCCATCTACGCTGCTTTCGAGAAACTGGATAAACGTTTACTGGAAGCCGCGGCTGACCTGGGTTCTACACCATGGCGTACGTTCTGTAAAGTGACTGTGCCCCTCAGTTCGCGCGGTTTGGTCGCCGGTTGCGTCATGGTATTCGTTCCCGCCCTTGGTGACTACGTCACTCCCGATTTGCTGGGAGGCGCCAAAACCATGTTCATCGGTAATTTGATCCAAAATCAATATCTGACCGTTCGAGATTGGCCATTCGGATGTGCTGTCTCAACTATATTGATAGTTATAGTTGCAGCCTTTGTCTGGGTCTACCTAAGGTACGGTGAGAGTGAAGTATTCTAATAAATGAAGCTGCTAGTAGTGTCACGCCTGCTGACCGTGTCATAAAAATGCCTGACATGTCAAGAATCGAGTGCAGCGATATTTATCGGGCTTTTCTGATGCTTGATATTTTTTGAGCGCTGAATTTCAGCGTACTAAACTTACCGATATCGGTGAGTTTCTTGCTGCCAATCACCTGCAAACGCCAAAAGTACTGCCCCAGCAACGGTTTCGGGTTTTTGCCGAGAATTAGTGGTCGCCTGTTTCGGGGACTGATCCAGAATTGCTTGTCGGAGAAACACGAGAAGTTTCAGGTTGATAGCGATCTGAGGGCTGCCGATTATCAGTTTCCGTCCGTCGGTCGGCTGTGGGCGCTTCAACTGGTCGCCGAGCACGTTCAACTGTTTGGGGAATGTCAGCTGCCGGCGAACGTCTCTCTAGAGGCGGCGCCTCGACCGGCTGCGTCCGTCGATCGATGGTCGAAGCTTCGGGCGTCTGGACTCGTCTATCGGGCGATTGCGTCTCGGTAGAAGTTGCTCTTCTGTCCACAGGTCCTCCGTCTGCGCGCGTCGCCTCGCCCGGTGATTGCTGTTCGACTGCGGCGTCGCCTGGCTCTTGCAAGCTCTGCGAGTCAACCTGTCCCTCGCCTGGAGTGTTGTACAACATGTTGTCTTCGCCTGGTTGCTTATTCGCGTCTTCGTCAGCCGGGGTTGGTGTCTTACTCGGTTTTCTACTGGCCAGCCGCGGCATCACTGGGCGTGGCGGTGGTGGCACATACGGTGCGTCAACACTCGATAGGGCGATTTTATCTAGAGCGATGTCATCACGAGCCACGATTGTGAAACTGCTCGTCAAATTACCGATAGACTGATTGATGATTTCTCCGACGTTGCCCAGGTCTTGCTGCAACATTTTGGCGTCGGCAGTATTGCCGTTTTGCGTGATGATTCTGGTCTTGGCTGATATCGGCTCTTTCTCGTCTTTACCTGCCCAGGTGATGTAACCGAGCTTGCGAAGACTGGCTGCGAGCTTGGTTGCTAGCATTTGGTCAGAGCTAGCGTTTTGAATGCAGATCGAGATATTGCGCCGACTCTGCACGACTTCTTGCTCTGGATTGAGCAATTGGGCCGCCAATTGTTTCACTTGCGGGTCGGCGATCCAGTCACCGTTACCGGCGAATTGTCCAGGCAGCATCACGAATTTGATGTTCTCTCTCGGAATACCGTGAATGAAATTGAGCGCCGATAAAATATCGATTTCGGATAAATCGGTTTGAATGTTTTGTTTGGCGATGTTCATCAGCGCCGGCACATGCACCCAGGCCCTCGGATCGATCATTTTGCGACTGACTGCGTTGAGAAACATCTGTTGCCGTTGCACACGACCGATGTCGCCCAGGTCATCGTGACGGAAGCGCACGAAGCCCATCGATTGGTTGCCCGTGAGTGTGTGCACACCAGGTTCCAAATCGATTTTGAGCTTGGCTGTCCAGTCCATGTAACTCATTTTTTTGGGCACTTCGACAGTGACACCGCCTATCTCATTGACCAGCTCGACGAGTCCTTGTAAATTCATGACCACAAAGTGATCGACGGGAATGTCTAACAGTGATGTGACGGCGGCCTTAGCGCATTCTGGTCCGCCGAGTGCATTGGCCGAATTGATTTTGGCCACACCGAATCTGCCGATATTTACTTCTGTATCGCGCGGAATATTCAAAACGGAAACTCGATTCTGGGGCGGATTGATGAAGACCAGCATCATCGTGTCTGAACGACCGTTCAACGCGACTTTGTCGATTTTCAGCTTTTTGCCTCGTCCCTCATACATCACGTCTGTTCCCATGAACAGAAGCGTCATGGGTTGACTGAGAGTGCCGAACGAGAAATTCGGCATGGCTGGCAGCATGTTGCCTAGAGGCAGTGTGGATACGACTGCATTTAGAGGCGCACCAATCGTCGCCCGACCAGGTCCATAGAAGGCAAAGCCCATGTAAACAATGGTGCAGATCAATCCAGCAATGATTGACCAGAGGAATTTGTTCAAGGGTGCCTCGCGGGAATGCCACTGCAAATGTACATTTTAACCGCTGACGAGCGGTTTTTAACTTGCTTTCTCGATGTTGTCATTTGGATGCTTTTATGCGTCTCATAAGCGAAGTGGCACTCCTACGGCTTTTTCCATGTCCGCCCAGGCGGTTTGATAGGCGACGACCGCATCGAAATAATTCGCAAGAGTTTGTTGATATTGTTGTTGGGCAACAATCGCGGTGGCCAGGTCGGTTGCACCTACTTCATATCCGCGGCGGGCTACTCTGGCTACGTCGGAGGCAGTCGGCAAGAGATTCTTTTGATATTCGAAGATGTTCGCCCGGGCTACTTTAAGCGCGTTATATGCTGTGACCAGGTCGGTCGCTATCTGAGACTTGAGCAAATCGACCTGCCTGCGTGACTGCAGCAAATTGCCTGCCGCCAGCTGGGCTTCGCCCTGGTACTGGTAGAAGAGCGGATTTTCAATCGACACGTTAATGAACACGCCCGTGCCGATCCAGTTGCCCGTGGCGTTCAGACCGGCCGGTTGGTTGCGCGTGAACGTTGAGTACGTGCCGCCGACACCGAGAAACAGATCGGGGATTTTTTTCGTTTTAGCCAATATTAGAGCTTTTGTATTGACGTAGATCTGTTGCTGTGCCACCTTCAAGTCTGGGCGAGAATAGTAAGCCGTCGCTAATAATTTCTCCAGCAGTGGCAATGGTCTCGAAGGCTGCGGCACGATCTCGGTTTTTTCGGCCGACAATTTGAAAATGCCGTTATCTTGCACGTCGATCACTTCGATGTGGTTCGGCTTCTCCCCGATAATCTGGGTCAAAGCTGCCGAATCTTGCTCCAGACGCCCTTGGGCTTGATTCATCTGCGTATCGTATTGAAGGACATTTAAATTCGCTTGCAGAATTTCAGATTGCGCTGCTTTACCTGCATTTACTCTTTTTTCGGCGATATTGCGCAGCTTGAGTCCGACTGCCCGTTGAGAGTTGATCAGCGCTTCGTAAGCTTCGGCTGCGGCTAATTCAGCATACGCGCGACGGACGCGATTGTGTACGTCGAAACGCAATGCGTCCAATTGCAGTTCCGCCAGACCGTAATTGGCGCGAGCTACTGCCATTTTCTTCGAGCGTTTGCCTGCAGTTTGAAATTCCTGCGTCAAGAAATAATCTTGGGTTTGTCCATCGAACACATACTGAAATGAGTTGCCGAAGCCTGTTTGCACTGAGAGCTGCAAATTAGGAACAGCGGCGGCAATGCGCACATTGGCTCGAGCGATATTCAGATTCCAGGTGGCGGAAAGAATTTCTCGGTTGACCCGATCCGACTGTGAAAAACAGGCAGACAAACCTATAGAACGTTCTGGATCAGGGCTGACCACAGTACCGGTATTGGTGACGACCTGCGATTGCTGAGCCGGTGTCGGTAACGCCGCCATCGCATGCGGTGCCAAAGGCACAGCCACTGCTAAGACGAACGCTGTTATTTTGATTAGTTTTGCACTCAATCTCATCACACTACCTAAAGGGCTAAGGGCACTCCAACGGCTTTTTCCAGATCCGCCCAGACGTTTTGGTAAGTCACGACCGAATCGAAGTAATTGGATCGCAGTTGCTGATATTGTTGTTGGGCAAGGATCGCTGTTGCCAGATCGGCTTTACCCAGTTCATACGAGCGGCGGCTTAGTTGAGCTACTTTCAAACCAGCCGGCAATAGATCGTCCTGAAATTTCTTGATGTTGGCGCGAGCCGTCAACAATGATTCGTATGCACTGACAATGTCGGCGGCAATCTGAGAACGCATCCGCTCGTTTTGTTTGAGTTGTTGTAAATACGTCGCCTGAGCCTGATCTATCTGGCCTTGATAGCGATAAAAAATTGGCATCTCTTGCCCGTATGTGAACAGATAACCGGGCTGAAAAGGCACCTTATTGCCGGCGCTTGCGGTGCCTGTGCCGTTGGGATCGAAGTAAATCGGTTGATAGGTTTTGTAAGTGGTGAACATATAAGAGAATCCCAATGTCGGATCGGGAATGCGTTGCGTTTTGGCCAGGGTGACTGATTTCCGCTGCCTGTAAGCTAGTTGTATGGCTGATTTCAGATCATTTCGCTCGCGCCAGGCGGCAGGGAGAAGTTGTTGCAAAGCCGGCACGCCTTGTTCGGTTTGAGGTACGAGCAAATTCTTTTCGGCTGACATTTTGAACAAACCGTTGGCGTCGATGCTCATGATTTCTTCGCTTGTCGGTGTCTCGCCCAAAAGCATTGCCAATGCCGCCGAGTCCTGAACTAATCGTCCTTGAGCCTGATTACGCTGGGTCGCAAATTGCATCACGTTCAACTTGGCTTGCAGCACCTGCGCTCCCGGCGCTTTGCCGGCGTCATAGCGTTTTTGCGAAATGCTCAGAAGATTATCGGCGATCTCTCGTTGTGTTTCGATTAGTTCCGCGTAGGCGTGGGCAGCTGCCAGTTCTGCATAAGCTCGCCTGACTCGATTGTGAACAGAAAAACGGGTCGCTTGAATATTGATCGCCGTCTGCAAATAATTTGCTTTAGCCACCGCCGTTTTTTTAGTTCTGCGTCCGGCGACTTGAATTTCTTCTGTCCATCCGACAACTTGGTTATTGCCTGCGACAATGTATTGCCAGGCGGGGCCAAAGCCATATTGCATGTTATAAACCGGGTTCGGAATCGCTTTGGCAATCACAATCGATGCTTGAGCGATCGGCAAAGTGGCAGTCGCCACAAGAATTTCTTTGTTGTTCTGATCGGCCTGATTGAAGCTGGTCATCAATGTAAATTTGCGCCCCGCACCGCTAGCGGTGGCG
>CAJCHQ010000043.1 GCA_903970295.1 Bryobacterales bacterium | reverse complement strand
TAGAACTAGAACTAGAACTAGAACTAGAACTAGATGCCTCCACCCGGCATGTTACCGCCTAGGTCGTAACTAAAGTTCTCGATCTCTTTATAGGTTGAATGTGGCTTTACTTTCACCGCTTTGCCGGCGAGCGGCACAACTTGTTCGCGAGTTTCTACAGAACCTTCAACTAGAGCCAGTTTCGAGTGAGCATCACTGAGATCTCTTGGAGAATTTAGCGTACGATCTGGCGTACGAACTAGTGTGGTCGCGCTGACTGCTTTGGTCGCGGTTTCAGATTCCGCACCTTGTACCGCTTGGAACATGCCACTAAGGGCGATGCTCGGCACTAAGACTAAAAGTGCAACTTTGGCTTTGATCTTTGTAAACATGACTGCCTCCAAAATAATTGTCTCGACAATTCACCGGTCGATCGTCAATAGCAAATTCCGCTTGTTTAGCGCCTTTTCTACCGATCACCGTTTTGAATCGAGAAAAACATCGAATCTTTATATGAGCTGATACATGCACCATTCATAAATTCTCGTTTGTTTTTCCTTGAACTCGAACCTGCTGTAAGCATAGTCAAAGCAAGTGCGCGTAAACAGATAGCTGCTTATACTGGTATAAAAACTACCAGTCAAAAGCATTACCAGGCTGCCGCGAAAGACCGTGCCATTCCGGCTTACAGCAGAGCGAGAAAAGGCGTCGAAGCAGCAACTCTTAAGTAAAGCGGAATTTTTTTCAGAAGCCCTTTCTTTTAAATGGCACCTGCCCAGATCCTGAAATTTATCGCTTCTGAAAATTGATCACTTTGTTGTCGTCATCGATCGTGTACTTCCAATCGTGAAAAAATGACTGCCCAAGTAGCGGGTAGCTCATGGCGGCATTGTCCACGACTGCCACTTGCATGTCGAATTTATCGATAGGTCCCATGCTGATGCGGCTCACGGGCATCAGAACTCCCGTGGTCTCGCCACCGACCCCTGTGTTTCTCACTGGCGTGGCATCGTCCGGTATCGGGATATTCAATGCCTTCAACTGCTCGCGAGTGAAAACGATACCTGAGGCTCCCGTATCGAAATACATCTTCGTTGTTCTGCCAGCAACGTCGACATTTACTAACAAGTGATTGCTGTCCAATCGCTGAAACGGAACGGCACTGCGTCCTCCCGAGCCATTGCTGACACCGGCTGCGCCCCTTCTCTTATTGAAGACAATTGTGCCACGCTCGGAATCGCCTACATTCGTATCGATCGTGTAAGCGAAGTCTTTGAAGAAGGATTGTCCCAACAGCGGATCGTCTCTATGTTCAAGGACTAATGCCGGTATTCGCCGCGAGATATTGCCGACCTGAATGTCTAGCGGCATAACCCAGGCTGCAGTTGCCGTCCTGCTACCAACACCGGCAACCTGGGCGGTCGGATCACCTTTGGGCAAGGGCAATCCCAGCTCTCGAAGAGTATTAATGCCGACACAGCAATCTGAGGCTCCCGTGTCAAAAAGATAGTTCATATCTTTGCCACTGAGCCTACCGGGCACCATCAACAGCTGTGTATGCCCGTCTCGGCGCGTGAAATCGACCCGACATTGATTCGGCAATCTGTCTACATCCGAGTTGGTCGAGTCCAATTTAGTAAGGGTACCAGCCACATTGGGGCTAGCGGCAGCTCTTCCAGAATTCGGGCCTCTCAGCAATTGTCGGCAATAAGCGGGGTCAAGCTCGGTCAGCGCTTGCGTCGCTTGCGGGCCAAACCGGCTGCCGGGAAACTGGGAGACGATGCGGGCATAACCGACAATCGCATTTTTGTTATCGCCCAGACTCTGCAAACAAAAGGCCTGGTAGTACATCGCGTTTGTGTTGTAGGGATCTTCGCGGAGAGTTTCGTTAAAGTAGGCTAATGCTTTCTTGTAATCTTTTTTCTGCAAATATTGCCGCCCGGCATCAAAATAACGGCTGAGGAGGGGTGCCTGGGGTGTCTGATGCACGCTCATACCGGTTTGGGCAGAGCCCGGTCCCCCGGTCGCGGCAAGCGTAGCAATCAAGATCAAAAGCGCTGGCAATTGATTTGGCCTAATTATCACCGCGCCCCAACCCTCCACTGAGCCCAAACCGGTTGAGCCACTCTCCCTCATATACCACCTAATGTGGGGCCGCTAGCTGCTGCTCATCCAGCTGCCGCGTATATTTGATTTTTCGCCTGACGTAATCGCTGTAAATCAGACTGAGCTCGAGGCCTTTCGTCCCGTCGAGGAAACCTTGCCGGAGAAGATAGCGATAAAAAAATGTCCAAAGCGGATGCAGTAATTGATTTAAAAAACTTGTGTCCCACCAGTTAAGTTCGCGATTAGAAAACTCTTTAGCTGACAATTGTGCATATTTATCGAGTGCATTTTCGAATTC
>CAJCHQ010000042.1 GCA_903970295.1 Bryobacterales bacterium | reverse complement strand
CCTCGTGGGTGGCGGCGTCGAGGCTTTCTGCAGAGTCACCACGCCTGCTTACTACCCAAGCATGCGCCCTGACGATTTGCTTGCTCTGGGCATCATGTTGTGGGAGGTTATTCTGGGAGAGCAACCGTTTCGCAATAATCTAAGTTTCACGGCCGCTAGCGCTGCCAATGCGGGTGAGCATTTAACAAAGTATGTGCGCCAAAATGAATCTCTCGGCACGTATTTCATTTCTCCGCTCGCCGACGTGCCGCGACCGACTGAGATCATTCCTTCTATGTCTGAGGATAAAGAGACTATTTTACTCAAAGGCTTGGGGCTCGAGCTTCTGGCTGATGGTCGGCTCGAACTCGCTGACGGATTCACAAATTTCGCTGAATTCCGGCAGGCAATAAGCGCCTTTAAATAAAGTCGTCACAAGTCCCTGCGTAATTCAACTCCCCAGCCTAATGCAACTCCCCAGCCTAATGCAACTCCCCCGCCTAATGCAACTCCCCAGCCTAATTCAACTCCCCCGCCTAATTCAGCTGCCCAGCCTAATTCAACTCTCAGGATTGAGCAGGAGTGTTTTTAGTGGTGCCCCTGGTGCGAGTCGAAACAGCTTAATCAACATGTACGTCGACATGGCAATGTTGCCCAACAGCATTATGAGTGCGAACCAGATGAATCGGCTGAAGACGGTCTTCTCTTTATAGAAGACCCAGCAATAGAAGGTTATAAACCCAAAGTAGGCGTCGAACAACGTTGCTCGAAACCACGGATCGCCCGTAACGATATCGGGAATCTTGAAAAGACTCTCGTTTGCGATCGCGACACCATTGACCACGATCATAGTTACCAGCACAATTCCGAAAAGGATTTTTAGTCCGGTCAGCATCTTGAATCTCCCGATGGAAACAATGGCGATAAGCCTGCAACATATTCCCGATGCACTGGGCTGAACGTGTCTCGTCCTATCTCAAACGTGTCTCGTTTAGCTCAATTTGGCAAATCGAGTTTGCGCTGGATCTAGAGAGCCGTCAATCGACCAATCGGTTCCCAACACTGATTCGGACGATGCTTGGTGCAGGGACCGGGGAACCGGTCACTGGCACCGTTTGGCTGGTTGAAAGCGATTCTTGGTACGATATAATTGTCTCTTAAGGAAATATCGGGTGGAAAGCTTCAGCCGCTGGCGTCTACCGGTTCAGAGTTCTTTTCAGTGGGGAGTCAACAAGTGAAAAAATTAAGTCTGGTAATGCCTGCCCTGTTCGCGCTTGGCTTGATTAGTCTGGGTCAGCCTATGTTGGCGAAAGAGGTGCCTGAGTCATCGGACGCAACCTTTAGTAAAGATGTTCTTGAGGCGCAAAAGCCGGTTGTGGTCGACTTTTTTGCCACTTGGTGCGGCCCCTGTAAGGAAATGGCACCAGTAGTCGACGATCTATCGAAGACCTATGACGGAAAGGCTTCATTTCTTAAAGTTGATGTAGACAAGAATCCGCAATTGGCAGAGAAATACAAAATTGCAGGTATACCGTCGATCATGATTTTCAAGAATGGTCAGGTCGTTGATAGCTCAATCGGATTGGTGCCAAGTCAGGTCCTTTCAGGCAAAATCGATGCTGTAGTTTCCGGTAAAGCAGTCCCTAAGAACTAGCATAGCGAGACAGAGCTACAAAACAGCCTTCGACAAATTGCATTCGAGTTGCTCCGGCCAATTCCAAAGCAATAGGCAACTAAATCCTAGGGTTAATATCTATTGACAACCCTTGGGCCGCATTTATACTGATCTCTATTTAATTGAGATCAAGCCCATTACCATGATTCATTCCACTTGCTGGTGTCGCCAATATTTCACGCGCCATGCTGAAGTTCTATTGATCGTCGTCTTTCTTTTGGCTGACGGCTTTCTGGCTGGTTGGGCACTGATCGTCGCCACGATTGTGGCGATGTTGTATGTAGTGATACCAGCTCTCGTTTCGCTGGAAAAGCTCGACCCGTTGGGGAAAATAGCATATTTAAAAGCGTTCGTTAAGACGCCGAAAGTGCAGCGGCTCGCGCTCCTTCTTATTTGGGTTTACCCAATTCGTCTCTTAATGGCTGCCACAGCGCAGGCAAAAGTATTCAATGTGTTGGGCTCAGCAGGACAACCCCCGACGATTACGAGTGCGTTGATCGTGGGGGCGCAGCAATTTTCTTCCCTTGCAGTATTAGCCAGTCCAGTCTGGCTTTTCGCAGGCGCATGTTTTGCTTCCATTGTGGTGCGGTCTTGTGCAAAAGCGACTAAGCAAGATCCTGATTTAGTCAAGCAACGAAAGATTTGGTCTGGTCTGACTTATTTCGCGTTCATAGGCGCATATTTTGCAAGCATTATCACCGTCGTACTGGACAAAAACGGTCCGGCGTACATGCTCTCCCACTGGTTACTCAACTGCGCCAAAGACGCCAACTTTTTTGGTAATTCTCCGGGCGTGGCACCGCACTATTCTGATGTTTACGCTTCGGTGGACATGAGTGGAATTTTTTCGAATGGTTCATTTGCTCGACCCTTCGATAATTTCGTTGTTGCCTCGTTCATCATAGTATTGTCGTTGTTCTTTTTGCCATGGGCTCTCAAGCTCAGTGCTTTTCTCACTTCGTTCTGTTGGCGCGTCGCTTCGCCTGGTTCACTGCAAAATATTATCGAGGCCTTTTTGGAAGCTTTACGTTTGCCATCGCGCGCATTGCAGTTCAGGGAGGCACATCCTTTTTGGAACAACGCTTTCAGGACTTTGATTTGGCTTTTATTTTGCTATGCAACTTTATTCTGGCTGTTCGGATTTTGCGGTGGTCCCCTTGGCCTTGCAATTGAAAACTGGATGGTGGCATCTGCGCTCGACGCAAATTTTATGTGCGACAGCCCAACTTGCGCCTGGATATTTCAGCCCCAATTCCGAATTTTCCTCGGATCAATCGTCGCCCTTTATGCAACGGCGCCGATAGCGGTTACTGCGTCGGTCTTTTTACCGTATGCACAACCGCGTAAGCTCGTTCTGAATTGCGACGGTATCTTGTTGACCCAGGGTCCGTATGTTTCTTTGTGGGGACGACAGTTCAGACTGTGGAGCGATCTTAAAAGTATGTCTGTTAAAAGAGTCAGTCGATCCAACTCGCCTCTGAAAGCAGAATACACCCTCGATTTTCGCTCCGGAGGGCAGCTCAAGTTTAATGATTCACAGATATCTGCTCAGGATTTGAAAGTCTTTCTCGATGCTCTCGACGAACACGCAGTCGCTTGTTCGGTCAGCCCAGAAGTCTTTGCGATTTGCCGATTATTTGAAGATGCAGACCAAGCCAAAACGGCTTCGGACGGAATCGATCACCCAGCCATAATAAGCATCGCGAAGCAAGATTTCAAATCAACTATTTTCGTCCCACATTCAGCCGGTGAAATTCTTCCAGGGACGCAAATTCGCATCATCAAACAACTTGGCAGCAAGCCACTGTGTGCCGTCTATCTGGCTCGCAATGCTGACGGACGAATGCTAACAGTCAAGCAATTCTATTTGGCGGACGAGACAGAAGAAACTAAAGCCTTCGCCAAAATCATGCGCAGAGAATACGACCTGTTGTCCAACATCGACCATTCGGGTATCGCTAAAGTCGTGAATTCTTTCACGGTTGACTATTCAACTTATTTATCGATAGAGCACCGTCCCGGAATGGATCTGCGAGCGATTGTGAACGAGCACGGACCACGTTCTGAAAGTCTAACAATCAATTGGGCTCTCGATCTTTGCCAAATCATGATTTATTTGCATTCGCGAGAACCGGTGATATTGCATAGAGACCTGACGCCCGACAATATTATCGCAGGAGAAGACGGACAATTGCGACTAATAGACTTCGGCGCCGCTCGCGAATTCCTTGAAGGAATCACCGGAACCATGATCGGCAAACAATGTTACATCGCCCCTGAGCAACTGAGAGGCGAGACAAATCAAAGAAGTGACATCTACAGCTTCGGCTGTACTTTGAGCTTCTTGCTAACAGGTCGAGATCCGATCGCTCTCTCGCAATCGTCTCCAGCTAAAGATGTTTCTTGTTCGGAAGCACTCAATATATTGATCAAGGAATGTACCAGCTTCGATGAACAAAATCGGCCGCAATCATTCGAGGAAGTTTTACGACGGCTGAAAGGGCTTGACCAGGGATTCCGAATCAAATTTCCTGCACAGAAAGATAAGGTCGTAGCATGACTCTTATCCGATCACGCA
>CAJCHQ010000041.1 GCA_903970295.1 Bryobacterales bacterium | reverse complement strand
TGTCTATAAAACCGCCGATCAGTGCGAAATGGCGATCAAAGACTATGACAAAGCGATCGAGTTGAATCCTGCCGCACAACGTCCTTACTTGTTGCGCGGATACGCAGAAACAGGCTTGAAGCAAATGGACAAAGCTCTGGCTGACTTCAACAAAGCGATCGAAATAGGACCACCAACTCATCGACTTTACATCACGCGGTACGGCATATATGCGCAAAAGAAAGATTGGCAGAATGCTCTCAAAGATGCCAATCGAGCCATCGAGATGGCGCCAGAAAGCGCATATTATCTCCTGTTTCGCGCCAACGCCTACAGCGAATTGAAGAATTACAAAGAAGCGATCGCAGATTGCACAAAGGCAATTCAAATGGATCCCAGCATGATCGACGCGGTTCGCTTGCGGGCCGGTTGCTATTGGGATATCGGGGAAAACGACAAAGCGCAGAAAGATTGCGATCGGCTGAAAAAATTAGGCGTCGACCCTTGTTGAATCCTTGTTGAATCCTTGCTGAATCCTTGTTGAATCTTTGCTGAATCCTTGTTGAACCTTTGCTGAACCTTTGCTGAACCCGTGGTGATTCTTGTTGATATTTTCAGGGTCGACGATCCGTCTTTTGATGGTCAATAATGTTCTCTCGCAGAGCCTTCAAGCGCTGGCTATGCGGCTTTATCTGTAATCCTTGATCGGCAACACGTAACGCCTCGTCGTAGTTTTTCTGGTTGATCAAAATACATATCTTCCAGTCGTAACCAAGGATGCGATCGGGTTTCAACTTGATAGCTTGATTGACGGCGGCAAGAGCCTGCTCATTATCATGACCTAAGAGCAACCGGCATTTTTGATCATAGTAGTCTGCCACATCGGGAGCAATCTCGATCGCTTTATTCACATCCGCCAGAGCCTGTTCCGTTTCTTCATTATGTTCATAAGCATAAGCTCGCCAAGAATATAAATATTGCGAATCTGAATTATGCTCCAGGCCTTGCGTGCAACAGGCAATCGCTCCAGGAGCGTCATCCATTTGCATGCAGCAATCGGCTAGGCTGGTATAGACCCTTGTTGCCGTATCGCCACTTTCGATTGCTGCCTTGTAATCGGCGGTTGCCTCGTGCAATTTTTTTAGATGCACTTCTGCGTGAGCCTTCTCTGCGTAAATTAGCCCCAGCAAAACTTTTTTAGAAATTGGTTTGAGAACAGCAGTCACTGCCGATTCACCTGACTCGGTTTTGATGCACAAAGATTTGGCACGATCGCAATCTTCGATCGCCTCTTTGTATTTTCCTTTGATATTTCGAAATTGTGCTCGTTGCAAATAAACATCGGGCGATTCAGGGTAATTCGAGATATTGAAATCGAACAGTTTTTCGTCCCAGTGTTGATTATCGGCGGTTCGCGCCACTTTCCTGGTTTCGCGTTCGGGATGGGTAACCCAATCGGTCGCTAATTTACGCCACTGCGGATTCGACAAAATGACGCAAACCACAATTGCCTCCACCAGGGCGGAGAACAAAAAAATCAAACCGAGTATTTTCAATATACCGGGACGTTTGGCAGTCATATCCGTTCTCTTGCACAAGCAGCGGGCAAGATGCCACAATAGCTGAGCTTTAGGTCCTCTGTTTAACATGCCCAGCGGCAATTGAATGAAAACGACAGCAGATTAAGGAACCGTAGATGTTTATTCCCACCTCATTCAACTTAGCCCTGGTGATGATGATTTTCAGCGCCATCTGCTGGGGATCCTGGGCTAACACTTTCAAAGGCACCAAAAATTATCGCTTCGAATTATTCTACTGGGATTATGCAGTCGGCATCTTCCTGTTGTCTTTGTTCATGGCTTTCACGCTAGGCAGCTTGCATAACGATTCCAGTAGTTTCCTCGCAAACGTGCACGCGGCTGATTTGAGCAACATCGGGTGCGCATTGATAGCGGGTGCCATCTTCAACGCCGCTAATCTGTTATTAGTGGCGGCCATCGATATGGCCGGGCTGTCAGTTGCTTTCCCGGTGGCCATAGGCATTGCCCTCGTCGTTGGCGTGCTGCTCAGTTATGTTTTGCAGCCCAAGGGCAACGCAATACTTTTGGGTCTAGGTGTGTTGTGCGCAGTGGCGGCTGTGATTATGGATGGAAAAGCTTATGCAGCGCTGGCATCGACCGGACGCGCCGTGACCCGCAAAAGTATTGTAGTGTGCATATTATCCGGTGTGCTCATGGGATTATTTGCTCCATTCGTCACACGCGCTATGGCTTTTGGTTCTGCACTGGGACCGTACAGCGTGTCGGTATTTTTCACTCTCGGTGCTCTTTTGTGCTGCCTACCCGTAAACAGTTATTTTATGCGGCACCCGCTCGTAGGTGCCGCTGTGCCTTTCGCCGACTTCTTCAAAGCCAGAATTCGCGACCACATGCTGGGACTCAGTGGTGGCATGATCTGGGGCACAGGCATGGTGTTGAACTTCGTCGCCGCATCCTGCACCGGTGTCGCCATCTCTTACGCAATCGGACAATCAGCACCGATGGTGGCCGCTCTCTGGGGAATTTTTATCTGGAAAGAATTCGCCGGGGCTCCGAAAGCGGCTTACACATATCTGGCATTGATGTTTCTCTTTTACATCTCGGCCATTACTCTGGTATCGCAAGCGGTGAATTGAATCGGATCTCAACTTCAGATCGGATAGCCTTTGAAGGCTTGTGTGATCTTGTCGATGTCTAAAGTACGTAAAAAGATCTGGCGTGATTTGATCGGTGTCTTGCGAACGTGATCTTTGTCACCGCCTGTTGTCGTTACTGTGGCAAGCGATTTGGTAAAGTCCAGGAGTGTAGTTTTACCTACATTGCTAACACGGTCTGATTGGCCGGTGAATTCGGCCTGGCTGACGACAAATTGTTTGGCAGATGGAGAGTAGTTGAAAGTCAAAACGTAACCGAACCCGTCAACACCGCCGCCACCAGACTGGTTGACGGAAAAATAGCCGTTACCGGTGGCGATTTCGACGGTGGCACCCATTTGGCCACCACAAGTGGTGCACAATAAAAGCTTCATGGCATAATCGGCAAGTTTGTAATGCCCAGGACTGTCTCCAAATAGCACAACTAGGGCGCGGTATTGGGTTGCCGGTACTTTGGCCGGCTTTACCGTGGATAAAAGCTCCAGCACGACGTCATCCTTTTTGTCGTGATTGAGATCGCACGAACTTTTACTTTCGACTTCCCAACCCTGCGGACAGAATTCAGACAATTTGGCAGCGCCTGTAGGCAGCTGAGACGGCGTCAATTCAGGGCCCGCGCCAAGCCCCGGCACAAAGGATGAAACTGCAAAGAGCAAAATAAGTACAAAAATTTCGCGCACAGTCGATTCCTCCGGTCGAGTGCTGTCACGATAGCACGCCTTCTCGACAAGAAAACTACTTTACTCTAAGCAATTTGACACCGGCTAACTCCTTCTCGGGATGCGCTGTCGTCTTGCCCCGCACGTACTTATCCAGAAAAGAGACGCAGTAATAAGCAATCAACTTTTGCTTATCCTGGTCTTTATTGAAATTAGTCCAACCCATGTGCCCGAGCTGATCGAATTCGACAAAATACGCCGGCGAACTACTTTGATCGAAAGCACCGTCAGCTTTGCTCAAACTAGGCGTGATACCACGATCAGTAGTGCCACCCTGGTACATAACCGGAATGCCCAATTCGCTTAAACTGCCTTTGATCAAATAGGGCAGACAATACGGAGAGAGAGCGAGGATCGCCTTCACATCAGGGATCTTCCAGTCTGCTCGGGCGCCGCCGAGACCAAGCACCGTGTAGCCGCCCAGAGAGTGTCCGGACAGGGCGAATTTAGACCAGTCGATTTGGGCTTGCCATTGACGATCTTTACGCAAGGCAGCAATTAGATTAACGATGTCATCATGCCGATCTCGAAACTTATTTTCGTCCCACTGTGCAGGCGCAGAAAAATTCGGTCTACCTTCACTTTTCAGACCTTGAAGATCGAGAAGCGAGTCTTTATGCCTGGGAGCGATAACCAGATAACCTGCGGCTGCGAGAGCTTGCATGATAAATTCGCTTTGCCCTTCGCTGCCTATATAGCCATGCGAAAAAATCACGGTAGGCCAGGGGGCTGGAAAGCTACTTGGAGCAGGTTTCCATACCGACACATGGAGACCGGCGAGCATGATTTTCTCGGCGCTACTGCTTGTCTTGGGACTGCCCGGAGCGGATTCGCCATCTTTTGCGTGGGCGAATCTTTCTCGCAGACGCTCGCGTATTGCACTGCGTTCGTCAGACGCTTGCAGATCAGGCTCGTTGGGAGCTGCCGCAGCAACAGGCGATTGGGCTCGAGCCTGAAGTGCGGCAAGGCAAATGACGCCGGTACAAAGCACAAGAACTGTTTGAAGAGCTAGAATCAGCCGATATTTAGGAAAAAAAATCAAGCGCAAGATAGGCATTTCACGCCCCCCAAGATAATCAAAACCTGAAGTTCCGACTCTTCTCTTACACCCAAAAAGAACAAAAGTTTCAACGCGGAGACTTTAAAAAATTGTCGACCGGAGTCTCGATAATCAGCGAACTGTCCGCCGCGTCCGAGCGGTCAATGGTGACCGGAATCTCGGTCATTACGTGCGCATCAATCCTCACAGGAGAATCGACAGTCACCGGTATCGCCAGAGGTTTGCGCGGCGGCGGTGCCAGACGCTTGGTAATCTTGATGCCGGTTTTGCTTTCGATCTTCATTTTCAGAAGTTGCTTGGCCCAGTTGCCTTTGCTCTTCATGTGCAGCCAGAAATACTTGTCGGGTGGCCAGTAAAAAGACGGCTCGAAGTAGCACCAAATCGTGCAGCCCTGACAGAAGTCCCAGGTACCTTCTTTCTTCCTTTTATCTTGAACGTGACCACCGAGCCACAATTCATCTAGATTCGAGCGCCCATTCTCATGGGTGATTTTAACCCGTTCATCATGCATGTGATAGCACGGCAAAAGTAAATGATCGTCTGGCGATACGACGACAACCGCACTGACAGCACGGCAACGCGGCTTGTCTCGTTGGTTGCCGCCGTCGAGATAAAATTCCATGAAGGCCCAGTTCACATCGACGTTGTCGTATTTCGCCAGGCGCTTAATTTCTTCGATCCCTTCTTTCTGCAAAGTCTCGTTATCGCAATAGTCGAAAACCGGCTGCAGATACATGATGATGCCGAGATCTTGCGCTAATCGTATGACTTCTTCCATGCCGCCGATAGATTGCGGAGTGGCAGTGGAAATAATCGACGGTTGTTCCCCCAAACTCTTCGCTAATTTGATGCTTTCTACGACTTTAGCGAAACCATCGATACCGCGTTCTTTTTTGTATTCGCCAGCATCAATTGTCGACAGGGAAAATTTGAGATCGTCGACCAGACCGACCAGATCTTTGGCGACTCTCTGATAGAGCGTGCCGGTGTTGGCCAAACTGACGATGAAGCCCATCTCTTTGGCGGCACGCAAAACTTTTACGATGTGTTTGTACAGAAGCGGTTCACCGCCGGTGAAGTCGACGACTTTGACACCAAGTCTTTTGAGGGCGGCCAAATTTTCGATAATAATTTCGGGAGCCGTTTCTTTAATCGGAATGTTTTCCGGCTTGATCGGAATATCGCAATATGTGCAACGCGAATTGCATTTGTAAGTCAGATAGTAATTTGAGAGCAGAGGCGGCACAGTTATTTCCTTGACATGGCGTCGTCGTCACTAGAGTAGCAATACAGAGCGACACATGACAACATTTAGAAACACTTGATGTACTGCTCTGACTCCAACCGTTGTTTGACCGAATTTGCTGTTCGACCAGCCGTTCAACCGAGCCGAAATGCCCGAAAACGCCGCCCCTGAAGGCTCGAGGCAGTGGGCAGTAGGGTTAGGGCAAGGTAACTTACCGATATCGGTAAGTTTTTTATCGCTAAAAGCATCAGATTTTAAAAACATGTCAAGAATGTCAGAAAAGCCGAAATATCTCCTTTTCTGACAGCCAGGCCGACCTAACATTAATAATTGAGTTTAAAACTCTCGATATTCCGGTTTCTTTTTGGTCAGGGCAATCTGCCTGGCAAAGTCGATGTCGAGAAATGCGGCGCGCGCCAATCGTTGGGCTTCCGGGAAGATTTTCGCGTCGAGTGCATCGATCGCCCGATGGTAATAATCGAATGCCGCATCAACTCGCTTTTCGAAAATATCAAAGTCGCGAACATCCAATTTGCGAGCAAGTTTTTTCAGCCTCAAAGCGCTCGTCTTGAAATCTTTGATCAGTTCTTTCTTACTTTTTTCGTCTGGCGGTTTCTCTTCGTCTGTCTCGACTTTGGCGGCGCCTCGTGCCGCAAGTTCCTTCGCCAATTTGAGCTCAGTATTACCGGCGGTGATGTTTATTTCGAATTCATCAAAATCGGCTTCGAGATAACATTCTAAACATTGGTCAAAATATTGCTCGGCTTCATCAAAATGTTTTTC
>CAJCHQ010000040.1 GCA_903970295.1 Bryobacterales bacterium | reverse complement strand
CGTGCAGCACCTCGCAAGCCACGGCTTGCTCAGTCAAAATTTGCTCGCCGTGCATCTAGTCCATGTCGATGCCGCCGATGTCCGGTCACTCAGCGAAAATCGCGTGGCAGTCGCACTTTGTCCGCGCAGCAACGAGCGCCTGAACAATGGATTAGCGCCTCTGCCAGACTTCGCGCAAGCCGGTTTGACTTGCGGTTTTGGCACGGACAGCCTGGCTTCCACCCCAGACCTGAGCCTGCTCGCAGAAGTGGCTGCCGCCCGCGATTTACATAGCCGGGCGCGCCAGCCCTATATCTACAGCCCCGTCCGGGCATTGGCAGCGCTCACACTGGAGGCTGCCTCAGCGATCGGGCGTTCTCATTTGATCGGCAGCCTGGCGCCAGGCAAACAGGCCGACATTTCGGTTTTTGCCCTGGCTGCAGCCAGCCCGGAGCCACTTTCGGCTCTGTTTCACGAGGGCGCTCGCCTGCTTGATCTCTACGTAGCCGGGCTGAGGGTGGTGGCCGGGGGGCGGCTAAGAAAGCCCGAACACGACTGATATTCAGGGCAGAGCGCCAGGACGAAACCGGGCACACGACACTACTGGTAGTGGCATTTTGGCCCCCTTGACGGCCAGGACAAAGCTGGCAAGATGTCCCCGATATCGTCTATACTGGCGCCAGGTTTGGACAGTTGCTGGCACGGGCAACTTAAATAAGGGACGAGCGGGCTAATCGAAGGTTCAAGAGATGTTAACAGGCAAAGACCACATCTGCAGCGGGCGTACTTGCATGTTCTGCAGAATCACGGCCAGTTTCGAAGGCGCGCAGCTGAATAAGTCATACATGGACCATCAAGTGATTGAGCGCGTGAAAGAGCTCGAGCAACGCACACGTCTGACCAGCACCGAGACGCGCCTGACGGCCGCCCATGGCGAGGAAGTCGAGCGCCTGGCTTTGATGGATATCTTGACCGAACTATATAATTCGCGCACATTCCTCAAAGAAATCAAGGATGAAGTCAAACGAGCGCGACGCTATAAACGACCGATTTCTCTTTGCATGCTCACAGTCGACGGCTTCAAAGATATAAGCAGGCAGTATGGTGCTCTCACCTCTGACGCAGTGTTGAAAATAATCGGGCAAGTAATTCGTTCATCGATTCGCGACGTCGACATTCCGGCTCGTTACACAGCCGACGAATTCGCCGTGATTTTGCCCGAGACCAATGCTTCCGGTGCTTCGATCGTGGCCGAGCGCATTCGTCAAAGAATCGGCAATCAATCGATCGCTTACAACATTCACCAGTTGAGAGTAACCGCGAGTGTCGGTTTAGCCACTTTCCCCACTCATGCTAAGGAATGTGAGGAATTACTCGCGCGTTCGACACAAGCCCTGGAAGTGGCCAGCGATCGCGGCGGCGATTGCGTCTGCGTTGTTTAGTCACAAATAATAATCATCGAAGTTGATAGAGGTCGCTCGCAGACGACGTTTGCGCGCTCATTCATAACCTGGTGTTGGCGGCGCGAGACGCCCCACTAGGATAGAATTCGAAGCACGGGCAAATCCTCACGTGGAAAAATCTAATGACAAGTCAATGGCAATCTAAGTCAGCGAAGGGCTTTGCCGGTTCGCTATTCAAAGACTGGAAGCCATGGGCGGTAATTGGTGTTCTGATTTGGGCCCTCACAACCCTCTTTCAGATCGAACCCCAATCTACGATCGACGATTGGCAAAAGCTTTCCGAACTACAGCCCGAACAACTGAATACAGAAATCGAAACAAGGTCCACGAAGACTCCGAACTGGACCAAGATGAACGCGTATGAGCACGAAGAAATAGTCAAACGTCTGCAAGACGATGCCCAACTTTTCAACAATATTCAGATTCTTGGTGACTACAAAAATTACGTCATCTTCACCAATTTGAAATTGGGACTCGATTTGCGCGGCGGCAGTCAACTGCTTCTGCAAGCCCTGCCAGCACCACCCCAGGTGCCAGAAATTACAGCCGAAGTAATGCGTGGGGTAGAAACAGTTATCAACAACCGCATCAATACATTAGGGGTTTCAGAAACGCTCGTGCAGCGCTCGGGCAAAGATCGCTTGATTGTGGAGTTGCCCGGGATCAAAGATCCGCAGCAAGCCAAGGATCGGATCGGCACAACCGCCCTGCTCGAATTTCGAGAGCTAGTCCAGCTCCCGGATAACAAGATCGAATGGCGCGATGTCGGTCTTACAGGGGCTCAATTCAAACACGCCCAAGCTTCTCCTATGGTCGGTGGCGGACTCTGGCGCGTTACTTTCGAATTCAAACCTGAGGGTGCGAAAAAATTCGGCGATTTGACCACCCGGCTGGTCGGGCATCAAATCGGCATATTTCTGGACGGACAGCCGACAGATCGAGGCAAAGACGGCAGACCAGTATCGCTGGCCGATTATCGCGGTGTCAACGTGCGCGAACCGATTCTGGGCGGTAACGGTGAAATCACTGGCAGCTTCAATAAAGAACAAGCTGTGGATTTAGCCGTCAAACTTAACGCCGGGGCTCTGCCTGTGCCCGTGCGCATTCTAGAAGAACGCACTGTGGGCGCCACCTTAGGAAAGGATTCAATTCATAAGAGCCTGATTGCCGGAGGTGTGGGCATCAGCCTGGTGATGCTCTTTATGCTCGTCATTTATGGCTTGCCGGGTTTAGTCGCGGACGTCGCCTTGATTCTTTATACGCTTGCCACTCTGGCCATGTTCAAAGCGATACCAGTCACTCTCACACTGGCTGGCATAGCCGGTTTCATTCTTTCTGTAGGGATGGCGGTGGACGCCAACATTTTGATTTTCGAGCGGACGAAAGAAGAGTTGCGTTCCGGACGGTCGTTATACATGGCCATCGAACAGGGCTTCAAACGCGCCTTTTCGTCGATTTTCGATAGCAACGTCAACAGCCTGATCGCTTGCGGCGTGCTCATGCTTTTCGGCACATCAATCGTTAAAGGATTCGCAGTCACCCTGGGATTGGGCGTCCTGGTCTCAATGTTCACGGCCATTACTGCAACCCGCGCACTTTTGCATTTGGTGCCACGCAACCTGGCACTATTCGGACAGAAACCAGCTTCATCGAAGGGGGCATCATGAGCGGTTTTCGCATCGACCTCGTCAAATATCGCTGGCTCTGGATCGGCATTTCTCTGGCCATTCTCATTCCAGGGGCGGTCGGTATTATCGCCTGCATGAGCCAATTTCATGCACCGCTCAAGCCGGGTATCGATTTTACCGGCGGTTCGATCCTGCAATACCAATTCGACAAACCAGTAACACTTGATCAAGTGCGCGCCATTCTCGAACAAAACGGCTTTCTCGGTTCACAAGTTCAACAAGCTTATATCGGTGGCAAAGAAGTAATCATCATGCGGACCAGAGCGCTCGATGATGAAGCCGAGAAGCGCAAGCTCGATGACAAACTGAGCGGCCAATTAGGCAATTTCAAAATTCTTTCGGTTGACAAAGTCAGTGCCACAATCGGGCCGGAGCTTCTCTCCAGCGGTCTGGTCGCGATGTTAATCACTTTCGGCATGATGGTCGCCTACATTTCCTATCGCTTCATGCTCGATTACGCCGTCTGCGCGATCGTTGCCCTCCTGCACGATGTGCTGGCTCTGTGCGGCATTTTCGCTATTCTCGGATTGGTGCAGGGCACTGAAGTCGACAGCTTGTTTATCAGCGCGATTCTGACTGTGATTGGCTTTTCAGTGCATGACACAATCGTGGTCTTCGACCGTATTCGCGAGAACGCCAAGTATGTCGGCAGCAAAACAGTCGATCCCAAAACCGGTGTCGAGGGGCGGAAAACATTCGGTGACGTCGCTAACGACTCAGTCAACCAGACGCTGGCCCGCTCGATCTACACATCGTTGACAGTGATTATCCCCCTCACCTGCCTCTATCTGCTCGGTGGCGTCACCACTCGCGATTTCGTACTGGCCATGTTAATCGGAATCATTTCGGGCACTTATTCATCCATTTTCAATGCCAGTTGCTTACTCGTAATGTGGCGGGAGATCAGACAAAAACGACGAGTCAAGACCGCATAAAAAAGTTACCCCTGAAGGCTCACACAGGGGCAAACTCAGGCATAATAGGACGAGTCCCCGTTAAAAGCACAAAGAAGAGCGAAAATGGACGAACAAGAGCATCAACCGATTACTGACGAGGAAAAGTGGGAGGTTCTGACCCGTCCTGAAAAACTAGGTGAGCTTTTGCTAAAGCATGGCAAATTGAGCCTCAACCAGCTCGAAGAATTGATCAAAGAGCAAGAAAACAGCGGCATGCCATTCGGTGAGCTAGTTTTATCAAAGGGGATCATGTCACGAGCCGATCTTTTGACTGCACTCGATTGGCAGCATAAAAGCGACCAGGTGATAATCGATTCTTTGACCGAACTGATTAACAAGCACAAAAAAGACTGAGTTCTGCCGGTACTGCTCCGGACAATTATTAAGTTAACACATACGACAGAAGCTTTTGTCGACTGAGCCTCAGCACGAAGACTTAGATCCATAGGCAGAGATTAGTAACGTGACACTCTTATTCTACAGATTAGACTTTATAATTTTTGTCAGGAAGCGGGTAAATAACTGTTGACTACCGGCGCCTTCCGACTATAAATTTTCACCGAAAATCACGTTTTTACAAATGCCCAAGTCCACACGCATTTTTGTCGTCGAAGATACTCACACCATGGAATCTGGTTTGGAAGCGCTTTTGGGCGAAGCAAAAGGCTTCAAATTCTGCGGTTCGGCAAGCAGTGGTCTCGATGCGGTGGCGCAGCTGAGCAAATTGAAACCCAATTTGGTCCTGATCGATATGCGCATGGCTCAGATGGAAGGAATTCAAGCCTGCAAGCTGATTCGCAAAAAACGCCCAAGCGTGAAAATCATCATGATCACCGAACAAGAGAGCGAGAGCGAAATATTTGCGGCGCTGACAGCTGGAGCCGACGGCTATTGTCTGAAAGAGTCGACAACTGAAAAACTCTACACGGCTATACGCTCAGTTGCCGAAGGCGACTTCTGGCTCGACTCCACGATCGCCCGCAAAGTTGTGAAGACCCTGCTCGAGACCATGTCGGTTTTGTCCGGCGAGTCAGAACCAGCCAGCGAGAAGATAGCCGTGGAAGACCTTTCGCGGCGTGAGCTGCAAGTACTGACCCTGGTGGCCCAGGGTTTATCAAATAACGAAATCGCTGACCGCCTCGACATCAGCGTCGACGCAGTGAAGAGCCGCATTCGCAAAATCATGAAGAAATTGGTTGCCACCGACCGCACCGAAATGGCCGTCAAAGCACTTCGTCAGGGTCTTATCTAAATGTTGCTTGATTTCAGCCAATCAAGCGCTGGAGCGTGTTCGCTTGGTAATTTTTACAGTCTTTGCAGGCGTTGTGCTGGCTTTCTTCTTGAGCTTGAAAGGACCTTCTGAGGCATACTTCTTTTCCGCCAGAGAAAGAAGTTTAGAGGGCGCCAGGTCGAGGGCTGATGCCAACCGGCTCAAGTTTTTCAGCGAAATATTTCGCGAGCCTCGCTCTAAATCGCCAATATAAGAACGATGCAGTCCACTCTTGCGTGCCAAGTCGCTCTGCGAAATGCTAAGCGATTCGCGACGGTCACGCAGGACCATTGAGACTGCATAAACTAATTGATCATGGAATACGGCCAAATTTCTTATCCCCCGTAGATAAGCGACCCTGTTTTTCTTAGCAGGATGTAAAGTCACCCGATTGGGTGATAAATAGGATAACACAGCTCCGCCCAAAAAACTGACAGTCTACCCTTGGAAACCAAACGACAGAGAGGCATTACAAGCGTTTCCGGGCTTCATTCCAAGGGCAAATTCAGGACTGCCCAAGATGACCGATCATCTGCCGATGGGTCTCAGCATCGTTCTCGTTACCGACCATAGCCAACAGCTTCTGGCGACCGGCTTGCGGGTGCCGCGAGAGCGCCCAGGCTGCATGCTCACGCAGCATGACATCTGTCTCCTGCTGACCAAAACGACCAAGAGCCTCAATTGACTCTTGCACCCAATATTCCGCTGGGCTCGAGCTTGATTTAACATTTCGAGCGGCCGCATCAGCCAGTGAATTTCCCAAAACCACCAGGGCATTGCGCAAAAGTCCACGCCTTTTCGGACGCAGCAAAGGGGTGCGGGCAAAACGGCTGCGGAACTCGGCTTCTGTCGAGATCTCAAGCAGAGACAAAAGATCGAGAAAATGTCCGACGCCCGCAGATGGCTGAAATTCATTCCAGGGAGCCTCGAGTGGACGCTGGTTATAAGGACAGACTTCCTGGCAAATATCACAGCCATAAACCCACTGACCGAGGCGAGAACGCAATTCCAGCGGAATACCGCCCTTATTTTCGATCGTCAAATAAGAAATACAGAGATTGGCATCGATCTCGCCGACAGGGGTGATGGCATCTGTCGGGCAGGCGCTGATACAACGAGAGCACTTGCCGCAAGTACCTCTGTATGGTTCATCGGCAGCCAGATCGAGATCCGTAAAAAGCTCGGCGACAAAGAAATACGAGCCAGAGAGTGCCGGTCCGATGAGCAAACTATTTCGCCCAGAGAATCCAAGTCCATGACGTTTGCCATAGGCCTGTTCGTAAAGAGGTACGTCATCTGTAAACGATTTGCCCAGCAGCGGCCGCCCAATCTCTTGTTCGATCGCCTCTTTCAGTCGATCAAGCTTATGTTTGATCACCTCGTGATAATCCAGGCCAACAGCGTACCGAGCAACGCGGCCAAAAGTGGGCGACGGTTTAGGAGGCGATTCGGTGTAGTAACTAACGGAGAGGATAATCGCCGATTTGCTGCCTGGATACAGAAGCAAAGGCGATGTTCTAAAATGTGGATTGCGCTTGAGATATTCCATTCGGGCCGCGTAGCCTTTGGCCAGCCACTGCTCGTACACCTGGCGCTCAGCTTCCATCGGCTCGAGCGAACCGATGACGACCCGGTGAAAACCCATTTCCTGGGCGATTGAAATAACTCGTTGCTTGATGTCCATGCTTGTCTACGATAGCAAACCAATCCGATTTAAAGGTCAGCCCTCTCCATGAACGATTCAATCGAAGCAAAAGGGCACAATGCCAGCACGAGCAGTGACGCTAACGCCGGCGCGCGCATTGAAGGTAATGTCGGCGCGCGCGTTGAAAACAATGCAAGCCCTGGCGGAACCGAAGCTGCGAACATCCAAGACTACGAATACGATCTGCCTCTGGAGTTGATTGCCGATCGCCCACTGCCCGAACGAGACCATTCTCGATTGCTGGTTTTGAATAGAGAGCAAAAAACGATTGAACATGCCACATTCAACCAATTGCCGCAATGGTTGAAAGCAGGAGACATAATTGTCGTCAACGATACAAAAGTAATACCAGCAAAACTGATTGCCACGCGTAAAAGCGGTGGCTCCATCCGTCTTTTATTAATCAAACCGGAGGCGAAGAGTCCTGGGGTCTGGCAAGCCATGGTTTCACCAATCAAGCGATTGAGACCACCAGAAACCCTGACCGTCACAACAGCGAGCCGGAAAGAACATGCAATCACGATCGAAGAAATCATTACGGCTGAAGATGGTTACAAACGTGTGCTCGTCAATCTCGGAGCCGGATCTTCTGTTTTCGAACTTTTGAGCGAAATTGGCACGGCACCCTTGCCGCCATACATCGAGCAGGAGAGCGCACGGCGTCAATTCGATCTGGACCGTTACCAAACAGTATTTGCTGCCGCACCAGGAGCGGTGGCGGCGCCAACTGCCGGATTGCACTTCAGTGACAGACTGATGGCCGAGCTGGAAGCTCTCGGTATTCAGATTTGCAGAATCACACTGCATGTTGGTCCCGGCACATTCAAACCGATCGACGGTGCGGTCGCCGATCATTACGTAGAACCAGAAATTTATTTCATTTCCAATCAAACAGCGGCAGCCGTTAATAAGGCTAAAAGCGAAGGGCGGCGCATTATTGCCGTCGGCACAACATCCCTCAGGGCGCTGGAAACTGCCGGTGCCTCGGGAAAACTGCGCCAGGTCGACGGCGAGATGACGTCCCTTTATGTGCGCCCTGGACATAATTTTCAGATCGTCTCTGGACTGGTGACAAATTTTCATCTCAGTCGCTCGAGTCTGCTGATTTTGGTTGCCACATTTGCCGGTCATAATTTGACGATGTCCGCATATAATCAAGCCATTCAAGAGCGCTATCGCTTTTATAGTTACGGCGATGCCATGCTCATTATTTAGTTCAGGAGAAAGACTTGCAACCTTCCCAGGCACCCTACGGAAGTTGGTCGACCCCTTTTACGTCGTCTGCGATCACTGCCCACACCATAGGCTTCGGCACGATTGTCGTCGACAATGCCAATATCTACTGGATCGAAACCAGACCAGCAGAAGGTGGCAGGCATGTAATTGTCAGACATACACCTGGCGGCACCACATCTGATGTCACACCGACGCCTTACAATGCCCGTACGCGTGTTCACGAATACGGTGGTGGCGCCTTCACTGTCAGCAACAGTATTGTCTACTTTTCTAATTATGACGACCAGAAACTTTACCGGCAAAAGTTCGATGCAGAATCAACTGGCTCGGTCGCGTCAACACCTGAGTGTTTGAATACCCCGCCTGGCATGCGCTTTGCCGAAGCCCTTTTCGACCCCGCTCGAAAGCGCTTGATCGCCGTTTGCGAAGAGCATAGCATCCGTTCCAAAAGCATGAGCGCGACAGAGGCGCAAACAGAGGCGCAAGCAGAAGCGCAAATCGAAGCAATTAATTCAATCGTGGCCATCGCTCTCGATGGCAGCGGTAAAGTTACAGAACTAACCCACGGCTGTGACTTTTATGCCATGCCCAAGCTCAGTCCGGCAGGCGATAAATTAGCATGGCTGTCCTGGAATCATCCGAATATGCCCTGGGACGGTACAAGTCTCTTCGTCGCCAATCTGGATGCCGATGGCAATTTAGGATCACCAGCGCTGGTTGCTGGAGGTGCAAACGAATCGATCGTACAGCCGGAGTGGTCGCCCTCCGGCGACCTCTTCTTCATCTCGGATCGAAGTGGCTGGTGGAATCTCTATCGCCAGAATAATCACTCAGTCGAAAGTGTAGATGAGCGCCAGGCTGAATTCTGCCGGGCTAGCTGGCATCTCGGCTATTCCTCATATGCTTGGGTAAACGACAAACAGTTGATTTGTTCGTACAACGAAAACGGTTTCTGGCGGCTGGGCTTGATTGCGCTGGAGACCAAAGAACTTTCGCCGCTCGAATGCGAATTTACCGATATCTGGTGGCTCAAAACAATTGGGCAGAAAGCTGTTTTTCGCGGGGCTTCTCCTAGCCGTCCCCAGGCAATTATTTTGCTCGATATCGAACAAGAAAGATATTCAGCAATCGCCGAATCGACAAATATCTCACTGCCAAGAGAAATGATTTCTGAGCCGACCGCCATCGAATTTCCCACGAGTGGAGGTCTCAGTGCCTTCGGCTTTTTCTATCCTCCGAAAAACCCCAACTATTTCGCCCCAAGCGAAGAAAAACCGCCGCTACTGGTCAAAGCCCATGGTGGTCCGACTGGCACCGCACTGACAATGCTCAATCTAGAGATTCAGTTTTGGACGAGTCGCGGCTTCGCCTTGCTGGATGTCAATTACAGCGGTAGCGTCGGCTATGGTCGGGCGTATCGGGAGCGGTTGGCCGGCACATGGGGTATAGCCGATGTGGCTGACTGTCTAAACGGCGCTCGTCACCTGGTTAAAATCGGCGCAGTCGATCCAAGCCGACTGCTAATTTCGGGTGGTAGTGCCGGCGGTTTCACGACACTTTGCGCTTTGACATTCCACGATTTATTCCGGGCAGGAACCAGTTACTATGGCATCAGCGATTTGGCTGCAATGCGCACCCAAACCCACAAATTCGAATCGCATTATCTCGATAAATTGGTGGGCGAATATCCAGCTCGCGCAGACATTTACCGCGAGCGTTCACCATTGCATCACATCGATAGGCTGAATCGTCCCATCGCCTTTTTCCAGGGTGAAGAAGATAAAATCGTCCCTCCTAATCAAACCGAGATGATGGTTGATGCATTGAGAATGAGGAAGATTCCTGTGGCATGTATCATTTTCGAGCACGAGCAACACGCCTTCCGGCGAGCCCAAACCATTAGCCGCAGTTTGGACGGAGAATTGTATTTCTATGCCAAAATTTTGGGCATCGAAATCGCAGACGACGTCGTGCCTTTGCCGATCGAAAATTTGAAGAACCCTTGAATGGCGCAGCTTGATACAGATCCAAAG
>CAJCHQ010000039.1 GCA_903970295.1 Bryobacterales bacterium | reverse complement strand
TCGGTTTTTCGGTTTTTCGGACTTTTTTGAGGGACACCATGATGGGGGTAGAGGCTGAAGAAACTTGTCCTACTAATCCAAATAACTGTAACGTCAATAATTAAGAAAATATTAAGCCTGTAGCCCTTACAGGGGAGGGGTTTTACTCAGGTAGAATCCCCAAGACACTGATGTAATATTACTTAACTTAATAATAGATCCCCCTCGAACAGGGACACCCAGGGAAGGATCAGGCGTGTCGGATTTTCCTCTTTCAAATCTGACAAATTTCCTTCAGACTGGGATAAGAAGCAAAACAAAGAGATCACATTCTGGAGCGACACTTAGAATCGACAATTAGCCGGTCGCCGGCGACGGGCATAATCTCAATATAAGACTGACTTGGGTCTACGATCGAATGAGTCAAGAACCAAATATCGATGCTACTTTGTGGGAAAAGCTCACCCAAGACGGCAATGCGGCCTATAAACAAGGCAGTCTCAGCGAAGCAGAAAGACTGTTCAGCCAGGCTCTGACCGAGAGCCAAAAATTCGGACCCATGCACGATCGCGTCGCCAGAAGTTTGAATAATCTGGCTGAACTCTACCGCAAACAAGGCAAATATTTGCAAGCTAAATCGATGCTCAAAAGAGCCTTGCAAATCAGAGAAAAATCGCTCGGCGCCAACCATCCAGACGTAGCCAAAGCGCTCAACAATTTAGCCGGTTTACTTCAGGCAGAGGGCAAGTTTTCACTGGCAGAGCCAATGTTCAAACGCTCGATTGAGATTAGAGAAAAGGCTCTAGGAGCGGACCACCCAGACGTGGCCATTAGCCTCGATAATCTCGCCTTTTTCTACCAGACAATGGGCAAGTGCACCGTCGCTGAACCGCTCTTCAAGCGTTCTCTCGAGATCAGGATCAAGTCTTTGCCGCCCAATCATGCCGATCTGGGCGAGAGCTTTAACAAATTGGCCAAGATCTATCTCGTCCAGAACAAATGCGAAGAAGCAGAGCCTCTCTTCAAGCGAGCGATCGAAATCAAACAACAGGCCCTTGGACCGAAGCACACAAGCGTCGCCGCGGCGCTCAGTAATTTGGCCAAACTCTATACGGTCATCGGCAACAATCAAGAAGCAATTCACTTGTTCAAACTAGCGTTAGACATTCGCGAGCATGTTTACGGCGCTCAGCACTTGACCGTTGCCGAAAATCTCATTGGCCTGGGCAAAGTTTATGCAGCGCAAGGCGATTACTGGTCAGCAGAACCTCTTCTTGTGCAGGCGCTCGCGATTCGAGAAGCCTTGCTCGACCCCAGCAACATCGACTTGGCAGAAGCCCTCGGCGAGCTGGCTAAAGTTTATTTCGAAGCCGGGCAATACGAACAAGCCGAACCTTTATTCAGGCGCTCTGCCAACATCTGGGAGAAAGTCTTCACACCTAACGATCCCAATGTGGCAAAGGCCTATCACAGCCTGGCCACCTTATATCACTCAGCTGGAGCATTGAACGAGGCCGAGCCCATGTACAGGCGCGCCATAGCAGCCTACGAAAAACCTGTCACCGTCCAGGATCAGACCCGATTGATCAGCCATCTGACAGAGTTGGCCGACAGTTATCAAAAGCAAGGCAACTTCAAAGAAGCTGAAGCATTATACAAACGGCTGATCGCTATTCAAACCAAATTAGCCAGGTCCAGTCACGACGAGCACGCAGAAGCCTTGATGGGATTTGCCAATCTGCTCCGCCACACGCAAAGACCAAATGACGCCGACAGATTGGAAGAACTGGCCATTCACTTGAAGAAAAGAGCGCACGCCACTATGTCGCGGATGTGATCCGCTCAGGCCTGGCGGTTAAGCAAAACTACGACTTGAGCGGAGTGACCGCCAAAAGCATTTCACTGCCCAATATGCGTTGGGCGTCAAAGCCCTTCCTGATGCGGTCTGCCAGAAAATAAGTTAATGGTTTTCTGGATGGATTGCATCTTTGATCGAGCAGCAGATGGGTGAGAATGGAGAGGGTTATGCCCATTCTGTAAGGCTGTCTGCGTGGTCCCTTGAAGAGAAGGAAGAACAATGCCACCAGCTCGTACGAATGGAGCGGAAGGTAGAGCTTGCCACTGTACTTTTCATGACAAGCCTCATTAAATCGGTGCCAGTTGGGCTTCCAGCCATGAGCTTTAACGTAGTCGAAAACATGATCAAGGTCTATCATCCACCCGGCCAGGAAACTGGCGAAAGCAGCGGGTTTAGAACGATAGGCAGCATAATTTGCCAGCCCCAGCCCTGCGGAAGTGACAATGTGGCCGAATGTGCGCATATATTTTTGGGTTCCTTTCAACTATTAAAGCGGGCTGTAACCGACATACGTTCAACTATTCGGGGAGTCGGGCACAGTTTCGTCGCATTACGTTATATACCCCGAATCCGCAAGACCTCTCACCCCTCTAGCCGTCACAATCATCTCTTTGATGCTGAATCGATAGACGCCGGGATGTCATTTTAGTTCGCGGTTTTCAAGAAGTCATCCATTTTAGTCAGGAGTTAATGATGTTGATAAAGGGAAAGTTCGGTCTTCTGCTTCTGGCTACAATCATTACAGTCACCTTGACGACCGCAACTTCAGCACAAACGGCAGCTCCTCCTGCTGGAGGCAGTAGCAATCCTCACGCAGTCAACCTGTACAACCTCGGGCTAACGGCTTACAAACAGGGCGCGCAGGAATCGGCAATCATATTTTTCAAGCGCGCCTGTGATATCGACCCGAATTTGGCTGACGCTCAATACAACCTGGGCATGCTCTTTCAGAGCGAGAAACGGGTTAAAGAAGCGGTACCGCGCTATCTCGAAGTTTTGCGAGTGAAGCCGACCGATCCCGACGCTCATTATCAACTGGCCCTATGTTATATCGACCTCGGGCAAGCCGCTGACGCCCGCACTCAATTGCAAACGATCGCGCCGAACAACCCGCACTTCAGCGACGCACAAAAGCGCCTGGCGATGATCGAGTCGGGCGCGACACAAGCACCGCCTGTGCAAAGCCAACCGGCTCCTGTACAAACTCAAGCGCCTGAGAGTTATGTCAATCCGGCTCTCACCAATCCTGGCACCACCAACGGTGCGGGCAGTCGTCCTGCGGGTTTAGCGGCCGACGCGGCGGCCGGGGCCCTGGCAGCCACCCAAGCACCGCCTGTGCAGGCAATTGTGACACCGGCTGTACAAGCAGCCGTGGCACCACCGGCACAAGTGACTACTCAGCAAAGTGTTATCACTCAGACTCCGGTTTATCAAAGCCCGCAACAATCGCCTGCCAGTGCCAGTCATGATTTCAACGCCCAATCTACAAGTCCTGTAGCAGTTCTGGCCAATACTCAGGTGCGCGTCATCGCCAACGGATTCAACGCACCAGCCGGGCTTGCCTTTGACCGTCAGGGCAATCTCTACGTAGCAAACTTCCTCACTAATTCAGTCGATCGCATCTTCTCCGACGGCAACCGAGAGAAGTTTTGTACAGGCACCAATTTGAAGGGACCGATCGGCTTGGCAGTTGATGGTGCCAACAATCTCTACGTGGCCAATTATCTGGGCGGAACCGTAGCCAGAATAAGTCCTTCCGGAGTTTCGGCAATCATCGCGTCTGGTTTCAAAAAACCCTACTATTTGACGTTGGATAAAGATGGCAATCTCTTCGTCAGCCAACAAGAAGATAACTCGATAGTTCGCATAGCATTGCCCAAGGCAACTGCTGTCAAGCCTTAGAAACCAATGGCCGATTTCAACCCGCGCACTTACACATCACTGAGAAAGTTTTGCCACATGTTTACGGCACGCGTTCTTTTGCGGCCGGTCTATTTCTTTCGTAATCAGGTGGAGATCATAGGTCGAGAAAATATTCCCCCAAACCGAAAATTTCTAGTCGTCGGCAATCATCTCTCCCAGTGGGATCCGCCTCTTCTCTGCATAGGCACTGACATTCCCATGGCCTACGTAGCCAAAACTGAATTGTTCGAGATCAAATATTTCAAACAGTTGATCAGTTTTTTTGGGGCCATTCCAATCAATCGCAACAAGCCGGAAAAATCGACAATCAAAACAGTCAAAAAAGTATTTGAAACCGGCTGGAACGTCGGTATGTTCATCGAGGGCACGCGCAGCAAAAAGCCAGGTTTTCTAGGTCCTCCGCATTTGGGCGCGGCCTACTTCGCTTACAGCAACAAAGTACAAATTCTGCCGGTCGGGCTGATCGACACTAATAAAGCCTGGACCAAAGCCAAAGTCGTAATCGGCAAACCAATCGAACCAAGCAAGGATTTCGAGAAGACGACGTGGGAAGTAATGGAATCGTTATCACAACTGACTGGTTACAAGCTGCCTTCCGAGCATACGCTGGCCGACATCATCGAGTAACGCGAAATGTCGCAAGCTTGTCTTGCAAATTTTTCAACAAGTGATGATCGGTGCGATCGAGCTTCAATGGCGTAATGGCGATGGCTTGCCGCCTGAGCGCAGCAACATCGGTATCGGCATCTGAGTCTTGACGATTGCGCGTAAAGTTGAACCAGTAATATGGTCGTTTCTTCAAGTCGATCCGCTGATCGACATCCACCGCTAAAATCGAGCCACGACCTTGTCTTACTATTTCCATGCCGTTGATTTCAGCGTGCGGAGTGTCGGGAAAATTGACATTGAAACAGGATGACTCTGTCCAACCGCTCTGGCTGAGAAAATCCAGTACGCGTGGGATCCAGGCCGTGGCAGTCGACCAGCGCAAACTATTCGGGTCTCTGTATGCCTGGCTGAAAGCGACGGCTGGAATCCCCAAAAAGAGAGCGGTCAAGGCGGCATTTGCCGTGCCGGAAAAAAGTACGTCGTCGGAAATATTGAATCCCCGATTGATTCCAGACAAAACCACATCTGGTGGCGAATCTCTCATCACGTGCCGCACTGCCATGAGAACCGAATCGCACGGTGTACCCGCGACGGCGAATCGGCGCTCTTCCAGCTGATCGATCCGTAAGGGCATGTGCAGATTAATACAAGCAGAAGCGCCGCTTTGATCGAACTGGGGAGCGACTACCCAGACTTCTTCCGCGACGACCGCAGCGGCCTCCGCCAGCGCCTTGATGCCATCACTATTGACGCCATCATCGTTGGTCAAAAGTGCGCGCTTGAATAGTTTTTTCGCCATCAGTCTTCCTGCGACATCTCGGTGCCGCCGAGCAAAAATCGAACCTGTCCATTATAGGGATGATTGAAGCCAGAGGTCGTTGCCAAGCAACAATTCGAGACTATGGAAATTGTTGCCAATGCCCTAAGATTTCTCAATGGCTAATCAAAATTCACTCTTCGATCTGACTGGCAAAGTTGCCTTGGTAACTGGTTCGAGTCGCGGTATCGGTAAAGCGATCGCCGTGCAGTTAGCCCAGGCTGGCGCTAAAGTCGTCGTCTCGAGCCGAAAGTCCGAAGCCTGCCAGGTGGTTGTCGATGAAATCAAAGCCACCGGCAAAGAATCGATTGCCATTCAAGCGAACGTATCAAAACGCGAAGATTTGCTCAACCTGGTCGATCAGGTGGAAGAAAATTTCGGCTCAGTCGATGTTTTGGTCTGCAATGCGGCAGCAAACCCGGCTTATGGTCCAAGCCTGGAATTGACGGATGAAGCTTTCGACAAAATTTTGCAAACCAACGTCAAAGGAGTTTTGTGGCTTTGCAACCGAGTTTTGCCTGGTATGGCGGCGCGTCAAGGTGGCTCGATCATTATCATCTCGAGCATCGCCGCTACGCGAGGGTCGCCTGTATTGGGCGCTTATGCGATATCCAAGGCAGCCGAAGTGCAATTGGCACGAAACCTGGCGGTGGAATGGGGCAAACATAACATTCGCGTGAATACAATCGCGCCGGGTTTGATTAAAACTGATTTCGCCAAAGCCTTATGGGACAATCCCACATTGCTGAAGCAGACCGAAGCCATGACGCCGCTGGGACGTATCGGTGATCCTGATGATATCGCCGGTCTGGCTGTGTGCCTCGCCTCTGCTGCGGGAAAATTTATCACCGGTCAATTTCTGGTAGTCGATGGCGGTCTCACCATATATGGTGGAGGCATCTAATGGCACCAAATTCGATACCGGGGCCGGAAACGACGTCTGTCAGAGAAGGCCATCGCTTCGACGAGAAAGCCCTGACGCTATACCTTTGGGATCATTTGCCCGGCTTCGTGGCACCACTTACAGTCAGGCAATTCGCAGGCGGTCAGTCTAATCCGACTTTCATCATCGACACCGCTCAAAAACGTTACGTGCTGCGAAAAAAACCGCCCGGTCAGTTACTGCCTTCCGCCCATCAAGTCGAGCGCGAATATCGCATTATGAAAGCGCTCAAAAAGACCGAAGTTGCTGTGCCGGCTGTGCATTTATTGTGCGAGGATGCGAGCGTGATCGGCACCAATTTCTTCATCATGGATTACTTGCCGGGCCGCATTTTCCGCGATCCGCGCTTACCCGGGCTGTTACCGGAAGAGCGCAAATCCCTTTATGATGCGATGAATAAGGCGATGGCTCAATTGCATAGGGTCGATTGGCAAGCTCTTGGGCTGTCTGATTTCGGCAAGAAAGAAGGCTTCATCGCCAGGCAAATTTCACGTTGGGCGAAGCAATACGAGGCGGCGAAAAGCGACGAAATTGAAAGTATGAATAAACTGATCGCCTGGTTGCCCCAACACATTCCAGCCGGTGATGAGAGCGGTGCAGAAACTGCAATCGTACATGGGGATTTTCGCCTGGAGAACCTTGTCTTCGATCCAGAAAAGGCTGAGGTGTTGGGCATACTCGATTGGGAGTTGTCGACCCTGGGCAATCCGCTCGCCGACCTCGGTTATAGCTGCGCCCTTTATCATCTTCCAGCAGAAGCGGTCGGGTTGCCTGGCCTGCACGGGGTAAGCCTGGAAAAATTGGGAATTCCGAGCGAAGAAGAGTATTTGCGAGCTTATTGTCAACGCACCGCTCGTGGTACCATCCCCGAGCACAAATTTTTCGTCATATTTTCGCTTTTTCGGCTAGCTTCTATCGCTCAAGGCGTGATGAGTCGAGCCAAACAGGGCATTGCCAGTTCGGCTCAGGCCGAGCGCGTCGGTCGCATGACTGAGCTTTTAGCCGACACCGCCTGGAATCTTACGAGCCGATAATCAAACGCCAACTGGGGGTACACTGTTTGTATCTGCTGGGTACATAAGTGATAAACTCCCTCAGACCGACCAACCTTAATCCTGCAAATGCTGGCTGGTTGACTGCAACAATAAAATGAACACACGGGAACCCACCAAAGGCGCATCACCCTTAGCCGCAACCTGCCCAATCTGTGGCGACTCCTTCTTGCTCGAGGATTTTTGCCCCAAAGACGGAGTCAAGCTGACGCCGACTCAGTCAGATCCGATGATCGGCTCGTACTTCGCTGAACGCTTTCAAATAATTAGCAAATTGGGCGCCGGAGGCATGGGCTCAGTCTATAAAGCTCGGCATCTTTTGATGGACAAAATAGTGGCATTGAAGGTCCTGGAAAAAGTAGACGGGGAAAGCGCCAGGCGTTTCCAAATGGAAGCAAAACTGGCATGCCAACTACAACATCCAAATATCATCAATGTTTCAGACTTCGGAGTAACGGCCGAAGGCCAGCCATATCTGGTAATGGATTATCTCGAAGGTCAATCCCTGGGTGATATCGTCGGCAAGGAGAGAACGATCAAATTCAAGCGCGCTCTGAAAATTTTTCTTCAGGCTTGCGACGCTCTCAATTATGCCCATAAACGCCGTTTGATCCATCGAGATTTAAAGCCCGGCAATCTGATGCTGATCATAGACGAGTCCGGAGCCGAAATAGTGAAACTCGTCGATTTCGGCATCGCCAAAAGAACCCACGAGGAAACCAGTTCGCTTGCTCTGACCCGCACGGGCGAAGTTTTCGGTAGTCCGATGTACATGAGCCCAGAGCAGTGTCTTGGCCAAAAGCTGGATTCGCGATCCGACATCTACTCACTGGGTTGCGTCATGTACGAGGTAGTGACCGGGCAAACACCTTTCCAAGCTTCGGGTCTATTGGAAATTCTCAATAAGCACACAAGCGAAGATCCGTTGCCGTTTCACCAGACCAATCCGAACCTGCAGGCAGTGCCCGCGGAATTCGAAAAAATTGTCTTTACGGCCATGCAAAGAGACCTTGATCTGCGCTATCAGTCGATGCTTGAACTTTGGACAGATTTGCAGGCACTAGAAGCTAAGTTCAATAACGCCGCCGGCAATCTGCCAATCAGTCACAGCCAGTCTAGAGCATTGACGGATCAGACGAGCGGGCGCAACCAGGACAACAATGATTGGAGCGCCAGTCAAACTCAGCCCTCAGTTCGTAACACAGGAACGCAGAGCCCGCCTGGCCGAGGCACTGCCAACGATACCACAGCCGGTAGAAATACAAAGCCGCAATCAGGTCCTACATGGCAAGATTCAACTACTGTGCGAACGCCCATGGACCGGGGAGCCTCAACTGGGCAAGAGCAGTGGGCAGAGCAGGATTGGTCGACAGGTCAAGATTCGTCGGCGGTACAAGAGGCACCCATAAGTCAAGATCAGACAGTGGAACAAGATTCGTCGTCCGCATTTTTGCAAAGCCGCAATGCGTCTTTGCGCAATTCACGCTCTGGCGACCCTGAAAAGCAACAATTAAAAGCGTCACCGCCCCAATCTCAGAGCCAAATACCGTTCGTTATTGGTGGCATCGTCTGCCTGGTTGTTGCCATGTCGGCCGCAGCTTTCTATTTTATGTCGGTCAACAATAAGAGTCAGGTAAGCGTACAAACTGATAGCAAAGACCCAGCACAGATTGCTAACACTCCGAAATGGCTCAAGCTGAAAAAAGAAGGCGATAGTGAATTCAAAAATGGTCACATCAAATCCTCATTGACACTTTTTCAAGAAGCATCCGCCAACGCCCAATCGGCTGACGAGCACGATCCTCAACTGATCAGTCTCTACAACAGTCTGGCCCGCTCGTTTTACGAAGAGGGGCGATACAAAGACGCCGAAGCAGCATTGACCAAAGCCACGAGCATCTGCGAAAAAGACGACAAGCTTGACGATTCACTGGCATCCGCCGAAACCAAGACGATTCTCGGATCTGTTCTTTCGAGCCAGGGCAATTTCGAGAAAGCCGACAAACTATTCGACCGCGCCCTGGTGATTGCCAGAAACAACTCCGATGACGAAAATCCAGATTCAGTCAAATCACTAGCCGCAAACAATGTGCTAGCAAGTGCGCTGCTCGCACGGGCCGGCATGCACATCAAGCAAAAACAGTCAGAGGCGGCCCTGATCGAATTGAATGAAGCCTTAACCAAGCGAAAAGCATCGTTGACAGCGCTTCACAATGGTGGCACAAAAAATAAAACTGCCCTGGTCCAGGAACAAGAATCTGTGGCCGAAATAGAAAACGAGATTGGACGAGCGTACGAAACCGAATCAAAGTTTGCCGCCGCGAAAGATGCTTACAAGCAGGCGGAAAAAGACGCGCAAGCCAGCGTGGGCAGCCATCATCCGGTCTACGCCGACAGCCTCTGCGGTCTAGCCAGCATCGATTCCATGCAAAGTCACTTTGCTGATGCGGCGACTCAATACGAGCAAGCAAAAGTGATTCGCGAATTATACTTCGGCACGCATAATCTAAGAACAGCCGAAGCCGTCGCCTGTCTGGGAATTTTGAAAACCCTGCAGAAAGGACAATACGACGATGGCATAGCGCTTCTCGACGAAGCTTTAAGCGTCAGGCAAGAATTATTGGGGACCGACAATCCGGAAGTAAAAAAATTCGCGAAGCGTTGCGATGAAATCAAACGCGGTCGCAAAAGCTAATCATCTCTGCGCAGGCTGATCGCAGCCGCCAAGACTCCTCAAATTATTTTCTCAGCAAATGGCGCACAGTTTTGAGATCGGCACGCTTCATCGGTTTCCCGGTGACCGATGAATACATGACGATGTCCCGCCACGACCAGGGATAGACAGTCACTTCGACGGGATAGTTGCGCTCGTACCACTTAAGATGCACGAATTTACCTTTGCGATTTTCCACGACCTCTGCTTCCACATCCTCGTATCCCCAAGTCACCATGTGCTCTTTCAGCGTAGTGAAGTCATCGGCATAGGCGTGCAGATCGATATCTGAAGACTCCCTTACTTCGCCTGTCAACGTACTGCCAATCAAAAATGGATCATGTTCTTCAATGGTCACCATAATTTGTTCGGCGATCTGACGCATTTCACGCACCCGTCTTTTCACTTCATCGACGCCCAGTTCAGCTGCGGTCAGTTGGGCGATCCATTCTTTGATTTTGCGATTGCTGGGGAGACGATTTTGTCCAGACAAGCCGAGCATCATTTGAGCGCGTTCCTTAGCCTGAAGATATTCAGACTCGGAGCCGTCTAGCAAAAATCGAGCAGCTGCCTGCGCGACTCTATGGCGAGCATTTATTGTCATTGTTATGCAGGCCCTGCGCCTGCTTTCAGGGATAATTGCTGAGCCAGACCCGAACCGGGTCTTGAATACACTTTAGCGCATTGGCCGAAAAAGATGTTTGGCCAATCCATAGTGCAAAGATTTGGAACAAGAGGCCCTTCCCTCGCCATCGAATCGCAGATTACAGGAGTTTCCCGGTAAGCTGTTAGGGAAAAGTGCCGCCTAGTGAACGAGCCGCGCCCACAACCCCTTGACTAAGGCATCGATGAGTTCAAGCCCATACGCATCTCTGAAAATAAGCGATTTTCG
>CAJCHQ010000038.1 GCA_903970295.1 Bryobacterales bacterium | reverse complement strand
AATTCGCGCATTGCTTGATGCGTCGTCCGCCCTTCCCTCAACCAGGCAAGTACCGATAATGATTCGCGGTCGAGTGGATTATCCCGCACCGCCTCTTTCCAGGCAGTCGAGCCATACAGTATCGAACCAGTGATTTGTGAGTTGAGACCAGCATTGACCTTAGTCAAATAGGCGCAGTCTTGAATGAATGATGAATTAGGCTGAAAAGCGAAAGACAGGTTCTTGGCGATCTCCAGCTCCGGTGTGACCGGCTCAGCCCAAAAGAGACCCTCGCGCCAGGACATGAATTCGCAAAAGGCGTCTTCGCCTTCAAGAATTCCATAGACAGCAGCAATTACCCAACCTCGACGGATATAAATTTCGCCGCGCTGGGAATCGAGAGAAACGCCAACGCGAAAGCTCTTCTGCGGCTCCATACAAAGGAATTGAAGCATCGCAGGCAGGCTTACGTCGGTGAAATTGCCCTCAATCATGCCTGAACCTGCACATCCTCGAATAACTGTTTTGAAAATAGCCGGCTGATCAAAGCCTCTACTTAAAAATGATAATGGTGCCACCCACCCATTCAGCTTACTCCACAGAACTTCTAGCGAATTTTACAAAACTTAATCTAGATCTTGACTGCTAGAGAAGTTGGTGAACTGGGTAAATATTAGCTGTGAGATTGAACTCTGAGTACACCGGGAGTGGATAAGTTGGCTGCTAAGGTTAGACCAGAACTAGCTGATGATTGGTCCGAAGCCGGAGCCTTCGAGCAACAGGAAGAAGAACCTGTAGTAGTCGAAGATGCCGACGAGCCGGATGAGCCGACTCCCAGTAACGAAGGGTTCACTGAAGATTCGGTTCGTCTATATCTGCGCGAGATCGGTCGCGTGAAAATGATCAAACCGGACGAGGAAATCGAACTGGCCAGACTAATCGCCAAAGGTGACCTGGACGCGAAAAAGAAATTGATCCAAGCCAATCTGCGCCTGGTCATTTCAATCGCCAAAAAATATGTCAATCGCGGTCTGCCCTTTCAAGACTTGATTCAAGAGGGCAATCTAGGCTTGATCCGGGCGGCGGAAAAATTCGATCACACCAAAGGATTCAAATTCAGCACTTACGCTACCTGGTGGATCCGGCAGGCAATCAGCCGCGGTCTGGCCGATAAATCGCGGACGATCCGTGTGCCTGTGCACATGGTCGAATCGATCAATAAACTTAAAAAGACTAGTGCCAGACTATCTCAAGAACTAGGCCGCAAGCCGAACGAGACTGAATTGTCCGGAGCCATGGAATTGCCGGTCAACAAAATCCAAGAAATCATTCAAGCCGATCGCGAACCTGTGTCAATGGAAATGCCCTTGAATCGCGATGAAGAAACGTATCTAGGCGACTTGATCGAAGACAGCGAATCGTCCCGCCCCGATTCGACGACAGAAGAAGAATTGATGCGGCAAGATCTAAACCGCATGCTCAGCCAATTGACACCGCGTGAACGAGATATCATGCATCTGCGTTACGGTTTGGAAGATGGAAGACAACGGACGCTCGAAGAAGTGGGGCGACTCTTCAACATTACCCGCGAACGTGTACGCCAGATCGAGCATAAGGCGTTCCGAAAACTGCGGCAACCGACCTGGTCGAGCAAACTGGCCGGCTATCTGGAAGACTAATTGCGGGGACCCCTGGTTCTTGTGGCTTGCTCTGAGAGCAGCCTATAATAAAGGCCAGGTGAGCCGCGCGGTCGTGCGGCTATTGATTGCCACCCTGAAATTTCTCTGGAATCAAGTCGTTGACAGAAACCCAAACGCTAGCACCCGAGGAACTTACCGCCCTTGTCGATAACGGCCAGCGCCAGAAGTTGCGCATGGTTCTCAACGACCAGCACGCGGCCGACCTGGCCGAGTGGCTCGGTCAGCTCGATGATGCCCACAGACTATCGTGCTTCAGACTGCTGGACCTGGACAATGCCTCTGCAGTTCTGGCCGAATTAGAAGTCGAAAAGCAAATAAAGCTATTGAGCCAATTAGGCGATATAGGCGTCGTGCCATTGATCAGTAAGATGTCACCAGACGACGCCGCCGATTTGTTGGCCGGATTGCCGCGCGAAAAGGCCGGAGCAATCATCAACCAGATGAGCGATCTGAACGCCGCCCAGAACATTCAAAAGCTCATGAGCTTTAAAGACGATACTGCCGGCGGCATCATGTCCACCGATTTTCTGGTTTTACACGCCAAAATGACAGCGGCCGAAGCTCTCACATACTTGCGTGACAAATATGCTCATCTCGAAGAAGAAATCTACGACACCTATGTTGTCGACGAACAAGAACATCTCGTCGGTTGGGTGACCTTGAAAGAATTGTTGACGGCCACAGCCGAAGCACATGTTTTCGATCTAATGGACAACAATGTGATCAATGTCACGACGGCCACAGACCAGGAAGAAGCTGCCGAAAAACTAAGCCGCTACGATCTTTTGACCTTGCCAGTCGTCGACGAGGAAGGAGTGCTGCGCGGCATTATCACCGCCGACGATATCATCGACGTTTTGCGTGAGGAAGCGACCGAGGATATTTTCCACTCCTCCGGTATCGCCAGCGACGCTGATGACAATGAACTTTTGGCCGTGAGCGTGCCCAAGGCTTTCTCGGCTAGACTACCCTGGCTTTTGGTCACTCTCTTGATCGAGTCTGGCTCCGCCACTGTAATCAATCACTACGATCACGTGATTCAACAAACGGTTGCCGCTGCCTCGTTCATGCCTTTGCTTTCCGGAGTGACAGGCAGCGTGGCCACTCAAAGTACCTGCATCGTCATCCGAGCGAGCACCAAAGGCACTGATATCAACTGGCAAATCCTGTGGAAGAGCATGATTCACGAGTTGCGTGTGGGCATGATGCTCGGTGTCTGTTGTGGAGTGATCACGGGCTTGATGAGCTTTATTTTTCATCAAAGCCAACATAATCTTGGTTTCATTGTCGGCGTATCGCTTTTCGCCACGATGACAGTCGGAGTCTTGATTGGAACGCTGATGCCGATGCTTTTCCAAAAGATTGGTGTCGAGCCGGCTCACGCCAGTGGACCTTTTATCACCAGCGTTCTCGATGTTTGCACTATGTCGATTTACCTGACGATCGTGCATACTTTCTTGTCACACATCATCTAGCCTAACGCGGGAATTCAAGAGGATGAACAAGACAGAAACCGATCCCAATTCACAGCTGCGCGAGAGACGGCGAGCGGCCCAGTTGAGCGAGGAAAACGCCCGCAAAAAGCGAGGCGAGAAGGGCTTGCTGACGGCTCGTCAAAGGCTCGACGGACTGCTCGATGCCGGTTCATTCATCGAACTGGATCGCTATGCTTTGCATCATTGCGATCAATTCGGACTGGAAAATAGAAAAGAGCCAGGGGACGGAGTGATTACCGGTCAGGGTAAAATCGACGGTCGTCCAGTCTATGTGTTCGCTCATGATGGCACCTTCCTTGGTGGCGCCCTCGGCCGTGTGTTCGCCGCTAAAGTCTGCAAAGTAATGGACCTGGCCAAGCAAGCTGGATGTCCGATCATCGGCTTGAATGAAAGTGGCGGTGCTCGCATTCAAGAAGGTGTCGAGTCACTGGCTGGATACGCCGATATTTTTTACCGCAACGTTGCCTGCTCGGGCATCATCCCTCAGATTTCATTGATTTATGGCGCTTGCGCTGGCGGCGCGGTTTACAGCCCGGCCGTGACAGACTTCACGCTGATGGTGGCAAAGCAAAGTTACATGTTCATCACCGGTCCTGAGATCGTGCGCACCGTCACTGGTGAAGACGTCAACTTCGAGGAATTGGGCGGCGCCCATGTGCACAATGAAAAGACCGGTGTGGCCCAACTTTTGGCCGAAGACGAAGAAGATACATTCTGGTTGACGCGCAAACTGCTTTCTTACCTGCCAAGCAATAATTTGGAAGCACCGCCACGATCGAACACAGTCGTCGCACCCCTGGATACCGACCTACTCGACACAATCGTGCCGGCAGATCCGACAAAGCCATATGATATGTACGAAGTGATCGAAAAGATTTTTGACGGCGGCGAACTTTTCGAAATCGCACCGCTCTATGCCAAGAACTTGATCGTCGGTTTTGCCAGGCTTGGTGGCGCCTCAGTCGGCGTCGTCGCCAATCAGCCGCGCGCCCTGGCTGGCACGCTGGACATCAATGCTTCGGTCAAAGGAGCTCGTTTCGTGCGCTTTTGCGATGCCTTCAATATTCCGGTCATCACTCTGGTAGATGTGCCGGGTTACTTGCCCGGTCTGGTCCAGGAGCATGGTGGCATTATTCGCCACGGCGCTAAGTTGCTTTACGCTTATTGCGAAGCGACAGTGCCTAAACTGACAGTGATCACCCGCAAAGCCTATGGTGGCGCCTTTGATGTCATGGGGTCAAAGAACGTTGGCGGCGATTTCAATTTCGCCTGGCCAACCGCGGAAGTCGCCGTGATGGGTGCACAGGGTGCGGTCAACTTGCTCTACAAAAAAGAGATCGCCAAAGACGGCGGCAAAGAAAAAGCGATGCAACTGGTTGACGACTACAAAAAACGCTTTGCTAATCCTTATGTAGCGGCCGAGCTAGGCTATCTGGACGACGTGATCATGCCCAGCGAAACCAGGCAGGTGCTCCTGGCAGCGCTTGAAGTGCAGCAAAACAAACGGGTTGAGCGGCCAGCCCGTAAGCACGGCAATATTCCGCTTTAAATAGTCGCTCCTGATTAGTGGAAAAAGCGGCGCAAGAGACTGCTCGCTTGCGACATGCCGCCTTGATTGAAATTCTGATTGGGATATTGACCGGGATACATCTGCCCGTTGTACCCTTGCCCATAAGCCTGTCCGTAGCCCTGGTTGTATTGGTTGTATCCCTGATTGTATTGGCCGTATCCCTGGTTATAAGCGGCGGGATTATTGGCCATGGCTCCCGGGCCTGGATGGTGATGATGTTGGAAGTTGCCGCTGCTCCAATTGTTCAAGGCACCGGCGTTCCATTGATTTTGCATGGCGGTGCCGCGGATACCTTGCCCGACCGCCCCCGTTTGATATCTCAGTTGCTGCGCTTGCATCGGATTGAGATGACCACCATTCATCGCTTTGTCCATCTGATACTGCTGCTCAGTCCGGTAGACCTGCCCGTCCATCTGAGCTGCTTGACCGGGAGTGATCATGCCGCGGTTCATTTCTTGCTGAACGGTCTGGGCTTCATTATTGAGTTGATTCTGGATATTCTGAGCGAAAACTGGTGTGCTAGAGGCATAAACAACGATTGCGGCGATTAACCCGACCTTGCCCATCTTTACCATCGTATGTGGTCCTTTTAAAAGAGACTGTTTAATTGGACGTCAGGTCAAAAAGAAAAGTTCAATTGCTGGCGGAAAAACTGAAGAGATTTAGTTAATATCCCGTACACGTCCTAGGGCACAAGATTAATTATCCGGGTCGGCTCGGTCTGCTTGATATGTCCAATTCACCGGTTTGCCCGCATAACCAGCACTGGAAGCTGACGTATTGACTCGATCCGCCAGTTTTGGATGAACCAGAACGAAATCTAGTTGGTCGTATTCGAGCAAATTTAGACAGAATGCGTAGGCACCAGGCACCTGGGATTCATAGCGAGCAACTGGATCAGCTGCACCCGTAAGTTGCTCGACTGCTTTCAGTACGCTGCTTGAAATCGGAGCCGGCCAACAGAGAAAAAGTCCGGCAAAGGCAGGATTTTCAGCCCGCAGTTTCTCTGCGCGGTGAACTGCCGTCTGCAAGAGACTCTTGCAATCTTTTTCACTATCGAGATTGAAAGCTGTATCTTGAGAATTTTCAAAAAGACGAGATATCAGCAAGACCTTGCCCTGAGCGTCCACAAAAAGCAGCTCCAAAATCGGCAGATCGGTTTTAGCAAAAATGCCGTACTGCAGCCGCGAAATGCGCACTTCGTGGACCCGAGACAGGGCCTCCCAGAGTTTTTTCTGCCGGTTGTACAAACCAGTGCGATGACTGAAAGCAAAAAAGTCCGAAAGCAGAAAACGCACCAACCGCGTGATCAGGGGCGGCACTTCCACACCTGCGTTTTCCAGCCACAGATTCTCGCAAGCCGCTTGTAAATCGAGCGGGTTGCACTGCCTGGGCTCAGCGACAACAGATTGCAAAGTGAAGCCGGTGTCCTTAGCGCTTTTTATCAAGAGCTTATAGATGGTCGTTTTGGGCATAGTAGATATTATTGAATTGTTTTGATGGCCCATTAGCAAATTGGCCATCGTGGTACATCTATGTTAACGGTCCATGTGAAGCTGGGGATGAGCAAGGAGGTGTGTTCCGATAATTTTCGACGGCCCGCGAATAGCTCTCAATCATGTAAACTGAAACCAGGCGTATTGGCGGTTTCTGCTAA
>CAJCHQ010000037.1 GCA_903970295.1 Bryobacterales bacterium | reverse complement strand
GGCGGGAGACTTTGTCGCAGATTGAGTGAGAAGCTGGGCAAGCGGGATTTGGAACCGCAGCACAACTACGTACGCACAGAGTCCAATCAAGCACAATGGAGCGAGCGCCGGTTGGTATTCGTGCCAGCGTAGATGAGTAAAAACTGCACCGGTCATAATCGCCGACAAAAGGCCGACGCCAATAAGCGATGTTCTGGGCAAAAGGAGCAATATAGCGCCAAGTATTTCACCGGCACCGATCACTTGTATGAACCAGTAGGGATAGCCCCAGTGCTCGAAATTTTCCATTACCGATTGAGCCCAATCGATTTTTTCCCAGCCCGACTGCAAAAAGATATACGCGAGAGCCAGAGGCAATATCAGGGCGGCGATATTGTTTATTCGCTTCATTTGGACACCTCGCAAAATTCCAGGTCTTTGGCTGGCAGGAATATCATACCACAGTATGGTTCCATACCCCGGTAAGCCAAGATGCGAGAACAAAGCTTACTGGAACTAGTTCAAGGACGACAGCGGGTCTCCGTTCATGTAGTCCCGAGATAAATGATCTATCTTTGAGCCACATCCGCCGAGGAATGATCAATCTATGTCGACTGCCAATAACGAAACAGTTCTAGCCACTCTGCTCGCTTGCTCTCTGTCTATTTCGACACTAATGCCGGCAAATTCTCAAATCGAACAACAAGTAAAGCGCAAGCAAGAAGTTCAACGCAACTTGCAGGACGAGCAAGAGCAAGGACAGAACACGCAATTTCAAATGCAGCAAGAAGGTTTCCCGACCACCGCAGGGCAGCCGGACAGTGAAGATATGGATACAGGAGACGACCTCGTTCCGGGAATTGTCGAACAGCAAAGCGGACAAAATCCAAATGCCGTGGCCTTAGATGACCGTCGACCTTCTGTGAACAGCAATTTGCCAATTACGGGCAAGGACAAAGCGCTACCTAAATTCGACCGAATCATGCTTTCGATCCTCGAGTCAAGCAACATTCCCGGCGGCGTTTTGACCATCGCCAAAGACGGCAAGCTGGTTCTGGCTCGCGGCTACGGTTACGCGATCAAAGAGCGTAACGTACCGTTCTCTCCAACTACTCGTTTTTGTTTGGCTAGCGTCACCAAAGCCATCACTGGTGCGGCGATCATGCACCTGGTCGATGACGGCAAGCTGGCTCTGGACGACAAACTTTACGATGTGCTCGGTCGTCCAGACCTTCACAAGATCGCCGACAAACGAGTTTTAGATATAACTGTGCGCCAACTCCTTCATCACTCAGCCGGATGGAAGAGTGACACTCCCGGCTATTCGCAAGCAGTTCTCGACAAGGTGACGCAGGGCGGCAGTGTGCCGATCGAGAAAGTGATCTTGTACGTCATGCAGAACCAACCGCTCGACTATGCGCCCGGCACAGAGTGCCACTATTCTAATTTTCAATTTGCCGTTTTGAAGTGCGTTGTCGATCACGCATCAGGTCAGAAGTATGAACAATACGTGACCGAGCAGGTGCTCAAACCGATGGGAATAACTGATGTGCAATTGGAACCCAATAAAGGCGTTTACCTGGAAAACGAGGCTCACCGCTACGGGCCAAAAGGTCACTCTTTGCCAGGCGGAAGAGGTTTTCCGATGCTGACTGACGGGATGGGCAGTTTGGAAGCCTCAGCTCTCGACATGATCAAATTTCTGACCGCAATCGATGGTACCCGCACCAAGCCGTTCTTATCGAAGAAAATGTTTGATGCCATGCTGGCACCACCAGCGCCACCAGTCGAGCTGCCGAGAAATGGCAGGCATTTTGGTCTGGGCTGGGATACAGCCAGCAGAGACAGTCAGGGTGCCGCTTACAGCAAAGGCGGCGGCGTTCCCGGAGTGCGCACATACATTGCTCACATGCCCAATAACGTCGATTTTGTCTTCTTCTTTAACGGATCAGGCACAAACAAGGCTGTAACAGGGCAAACAGCAAGAGCACTCAAGAGCGCACTTGCAGATGTACGCAACTGGCCAGATATCGATCAATTCACAAATCAGTAGTCATCTCTCGAATATAGCTCTGACTATGCGGCGAGTATTAGAAGACGACAAATTGGCTCCTAAAGCAAAAATTTTTCGGTATAATCGGTTTGCACTTTTTGGCATCTCGCGACGTTACATATACAGGCGACAAAATGGCGCCTTGCAATGTAAAAAAGCGCGGGGGGTGGACTATGACGGTAAGCAGATCAGAATTTGACAGCTTTAAAGCTGAAACTAGCGCGGCCATCGAAAAGCTCGATGCCGACCTCAAATCGTCGCACAAAACTATTATCGAGCATCTGGTTCGATTAGAGCAGCATTTATATGATATGGAAGCCCGAATGGAGAAGCGGCTAGACGCCATGGATAAGCGCTTCGATGCCATGGAACAGCGCTTCGAGCAGCGCTTTTCTAGATTGTCGGAAGATGTTACTTACATGGGCTCGAACTTTGCCAGTCGGTTTGACGTTTTTTCGGGACACCTTCGCGTGGGTGACCAGGGGCAACTTCGAAGCGATGAACGCTTGAGCAGTCTTGAACGCCGCGTCGACATACTGGAAAACAGAGCAAGTTAGCTTCGTTCAGTTGGTCCGGGGCTGCAAACTCTGGCGCTGCAACATTGCCTGATAATTTGCCAGCACATTCACGTAATCGTCTTGATTCGGACTTGCTTTCAACACATCTGCGGCGGACTGATAGCAACGTGCTGCTTTCAAACAATTGCCACTTTGTTCAGCCATTACAGCGGCATTCGAATAGGCCAATCCCAAGTTTCGCGTGATGATTCGATCGTTGGGAGAAAGATTTCGCGCTTCTTCCAATTTCTCAATCGCCAGATCGAAATTGCGCGCCGCATTTGCTTCGTTGGCTTGATGGTTGAGAAAAGCCAATCGATCGACAAGATTGAATGGATTGGGTCCCGGCAGCATTGTCTGTGCTTGAGCCACTGACCTCATCGAGGCACCAAACCTCTGCGAGATCATATTAGACACACCGTTTGTGTTGTACAGCGCCAGTAGGGTGTTCCGATCGCGACAGGTGAGCGGATGTTCGAGGCCGCCGGGCGCAACCTGCGGAAACATAATGTCGTAAGGCTCTTTGCTGTGGCTGAGACCAAGCGCGTGCCCGATTTCGTGCAGATCGATATTTTTGCAGCGCTTGTAAATGTCGTCGCGCCGCGCCTGGCCCTGATCGAACACAGTTAGAAAGATCATGTCGGCATGCACGATTTCCCCAGTGCGACGATCGTATCTTGTCCAGGTGACGCCCAATTCCTGCGTGCCTCCGAGTTCCTTTCTGTCTGCAGTCCAGCGGCAAGTGATCTGAGCTTTGCTCGGATCGTCGACCATAATGAATTGAATTTGCCCGTTCGTAACTACGGTCCAGTCGTTGAACGACTGTCGCAAGATCGGATCAAACGCCGGATCGTAACCAGTTACGCGCGGATCGGAATTGATGAATATGCGCAGTGGCAAAACATTGCTGTTCCATTTTTTCAAGCCTTTTTCAGTGGCAAAGTCAGCGAGATAATTGCCATTGTCTTCAGCGCTTTGAGGATTGGCAAAATAAGTATGCTCCAGAATACTGACCGACTCTTGAGCATGCTGCGCATAAGGGCCATTGGGAAACAACTGAAGATACTGGCGAAATGCGTACAAACTGGTTTGATACTTCTGCAGACGACTGCTAGCCTCGCCGAGCATCATCCAGACATTCTTGTCGTCTGGCTTCATTTTCGAGCCAGTTTCGAGCTCCGGCAGCGCCTGCTCGTAGTTCTGTCCTCTGAGCAAAGCCAGTCCTAGCGAAACATGCGCCTCACCCATGGTCGGGTCTAGTTGGACAGCTTCCCGATAAGCATCCGCCGCAGCCGCCCAGTTCTCATCTTTCGCAAAGTGATAGCCCCGGTTATAAGCTTTGATCGCACCAGACCTTGCCGCTGCTTGCTGCGGCGACATCTGGCCACCAGACATGTCGGACATGGGCGAAGAGAAAAGGTTTGATAAAGGCAGCCGCGGAATCGGCAGCGAAAATCCCTGAGACAGCGCCGGACCACAAGAAAATGCCGTTGACGCCGTCAAAATGACGCTCAACCATGCAAGTTTTAATGATCTTTTGGGTTGTTTCATATTTAGTAACGGGGACTATCTTGTTATGCCCAAAAAGCTCAACAGAGAAAATGAAATGACAGATAATCCGCGCACTTTAGATCAAGAAGCCGTCTGGGATTCTGATTCGACCGGTCTGACCAGAC
>CAJCHQ010000036.1 GCA_903970295.1 Bryobacterales bacterium | reverse complement strand
GTTTATTTCTTTGGTGTCGACCGATCCAGTCTGCCTGTTAATGCCATCACCTCGCAATCGTTTGTATTGAGCACCCGAAAACCTTGACCCAGTCCTGGTTTCTAATCGTTCTCTTCTTGTGTCTTCTTCCTGGAGGTGTTTCTTTTACCGCATCTTTTTATGACCACATTGTTGTCGCCGCCGGCGGAATTGAGTTATGGGAAACCGCCGCACCACGTGTGGGTTTTGTCATTCATATCTGGCTACCTCAGGGCTGTGTTAAACAAGTGCGAGGATGCCACAACTTTTCTACCGTGCAAGGCAACCTCCTTCGTCGGCCGCGAGGCGCGTCCTTGCACTAACGAAAAGCTGCGCCTCTTGGGTTGCACTTAAACACAGCACTGGAGGTGTCAAATGAACATTATGAATGGTATGCCCAAGCTTTTGCAATCCAAGCCAATCAGGATACGAGCGGTAGTGGTCTTTATCCGGACCTGGACGGAATTGTCAGTAATGGCTATTTCTCATGCACGCGGCTCCAGGAAAGACCTCAACCAGTTGGTTGGCCCAAATTTACGCAAGTGAGACTGTGACTGTTCCAACTGCTTGTCAGACAGGAAACCTTCCTGACTGGTGGCCGGAAGGAGGAATTAAGTAAGAAAGGTCTGCGGGAAGTGCCATGTGCTGGCACTTCCCACGAAAAAAGTTTTTCCAACAGCTAGAGCACGAATAAATCTTTGTATTTTTCTCGAAGCCTTTGAGCTTCGGCATTTAGCGTTTCCCTTGTCTTAGCCGATCCGCCGAGGTTCAAAAATTCAAAGCGCTCGCGCCGAAAACTTTCGAGTAGCGGACTATTTAAATTTTTGATAGAGATTGCGGCTAAATTTTCCAAGGAGTGAAGATATTCCCCAACGTCTAACTTCGGGTAGCGTGCACGAATGGCATAAGGATTGATCAAATGCACGACCACGACTTCGTTCGCTAACGCCGGATGTGCTGTCACAAATAATTTTGTGCACATAAAGTTGTTGCCATTGGTGCCGTCTGCTTCAAATTTGATTGTTGGATGTAGTCCATTGTAAAGATCGGGGTGAGATGCATGGGATCTCTCGCCATCCCAAACCGCTTGCTCAGCATAGAAAATATTTCGCGGATCTTGCCCATCAGGGCATTCAAACTTTGGATAACCATCTGCATTAAAGCTTATGATGACCGTCGAGTGAGGTATTAGGCTTGCTCTTTCAAAAGATTTATTGATTCGATTTCTGTAGCCCACCCATGCTCGTGTTGAATATGGGAGAAGACTCATATGCTCATAGGAACTGTCGTCGTCTAAAGAAAGCACCTCGGTGCCTGAGATTCTTTTCGTAGCATTGAGGGGATCGGCATAATTTGCACCGCAACCGATCGTACTCAACAATGTTATAGCGACGGTAAGCTTCCACTTCATTGATGAACCTCTGTTGCTTTGTGATGAGGCTTTCTTTAAAGCATTTCCAAGTGCGCTTGTGAAGTCAAAAAATAGTGACTAGACTTGAGGATAAAAAAATTTGCCTGTTTTGGCACCGTATGTGGTGGCACGTCTAGATCTTGCAGCTGGTAGTGTGCTGTGATCTCTTGCTGCGCGCCGGCTCCAAGCGCGTTTGCTAGGCAGTCATATCCCTGGGAATTTGTCCCATAACTTCACTGCCAGGTATCGCCCCAGAAAGCCGGCTCGAAATTACAGCCACCCGGAGGATTTCGCTAGTCGTGAGCTTTTCGCCATCGAGGTACACCGGGTGGCCATAAACACGTCCTCTAAGTCTGAAACTCAGAGCGGGGGAGTCGCCTTCGCGACGCCGGATTCTACAAGTTTCCAATTTTCGAGGCGAACAATTTCGCAGCTCTGGTCTTGGGTCATTGGCGTCACGTTATGGTGGTTTTGAATTTTCTGACAATGCGTTGCCGGTGTATTGCCGTCTCCGCGATTGCCGCGAATGGTGGCGGTTCTGAATTTATGCCCGGAGGGAGAGGCAAAGTCAGCGAGCACAGGGCAAAGAACAGAGAACAAGTGCGCTCTGCGCCCGCTCCGGACCCACCCAATTTCGGCAATGCCCCAGAAGCTTCGAGCGCCTTTGCATACTTGGTCCACTCTACCTGCTTTTGTGCGAATGTATTGCCGGTAAGAGCGAGGTCGATTGCACCCTGGAAGTGCTTGTATGCGGTTTCCATGCCATTGGTGGCAATGTCGGTTTTGAGGTTTGCCGCAAAATTCTCGTAGGGATTGCCCATTTCTCATTCCTCCCAAATATTGGTGCAGAAGCGCCGCAGCTTGCCCAACAAATTCGTGATTCGCCCGTATTGACCTTATGGGCGACAGCATGCGCTCGGCAAATAACATTCAGATAACGGCAAGTTTCGTGTGGTCACTTCACACGTCGCCGCCAGTTAAGCCCTTCGGCAAATCTTCGCTTCCACCAGGCATCATCTTCGCTCCACCCTGGCTGAAGCGTTTTGTCGATTGTGGCTTTGGCTGCCAGTTCATGGCAGTAACGCCGGACCCTGGAAAGGGGATGATTGGGAAATTCCAAATCATAGGTTTCGTCATCGGATGGATTACGCATGACTTTGTCTTTTGCATAGGGGTTGTAGGGATCTTGAAACCATCCATCAGGCATGCCCGTATCCGAGTCGGTTTTTTCTTCTCGCTGCCAATGCCGATCGAGCACGATCGCTTCGCGCATTCCTGGATTTTCGATTTCGAACGACTTGATCAGAATGTTGAAGAAGCACCCTCGGCATTGGACCATGAGCGTTGCCAGATAGGTCATCCCGATCGGCTGCTGGAGCTCTTTCTGAATGATTCGCAAGGAAGGAAAACCATCTACTAATACAACGTCAGCTGAGATCAAACCGGCACCTGAACTAGTGCAGTGACGGCGGATGATTTCGCGAGCGCTATCGATGTCACTAAGGGGCACTCCAAAATCGACCGCTCCGATGTTGAAGCTGAGCAACATGATCGTCGAATATTTGTCGCCGTTGATGTCTCGAATCCAGATCTTGCGCTGAGCGGTGTCTGTCGTCAACGACCAATCGCTCTCGTCGATTGTGAGACTGTCTGTATTCGCCCTGATTTCAGCCATCGTCATCCCTAAGGAGGCTCGCCCGAGTGATACAAGATTAATTCTATGGGAATTCATGGGCGAATTGTCATTTAGCCAACAAATTTAGGTGACAACGGGCGGTTTTCAAGTTAATCTCAACCTACTTTACTACTGCCCTGATGGAATTAGGCTCGCCCTCTTATGGTCGCCCCTCTCGATACCCCTGGTGTGCAAACAAAACCGGACGCAATAACTAAACCTGCTCCCGGCACTGATACCACGCACCTCAATACGTCCACCCCTCCTGCTGAGCAGGTGACGTCTACTCACGCGGCCAGCACGAACCTATATAACGATGTCACGGGCTTTTTGACGAAAGAAGCCACGACCGGTATCACCGCCTTGCAAGACGAATGGTTTTCGTATTTCGGCAACGGCAGCAGTGGTAAAGCCCTGGCAGATGCCACCCAGACCGACTTCACC
>CAJCHQ010000035.1 GCA_903970295.1 Bryobacterales bacterium | reverse complement strand
CTGGCCGAAGTTCTGGAAAAACGGGTAGACCCGCACTCTGCAGCAGCAGAAATGATGCACGAACTTTTTCGCGAGCGCAGTTAAACAGTTAAAAAGGCTACGGTGTCGAACCCTGCGCAGCCGAAGAAGAAGAAACTGGACTGGTTGAACCTGCGCTAGACGAACCAGGGGAACCGGATGAACTCAACGAACCTGGCGAACTGAGCGTACCAGCCGACTTAGATTTTCTCGATGTCTTACGCGAGTTCAATTTTTTCTGTCCCGACTTCGCTGGAGATTGGGTGATCTTTTCATGGTCCTCGGCTTGCCATGCGAGATAGCAGGCACAGAGGACTCCAACGAGAATAAGCACGATCGCTCCGATGATCAGTCCGCCGGAAAAACTCTTAGGTCCGACTTTGTATTGTTTGACTTCTGATTTTTTACGAACCGGCGCTTGCTTTTCCTTTTCAATAATCAAGGCATGTTCGCGCATTAAGTCATCAAGCAGATCACCTGCAGTCTTATATCTTTGTGCTGGATCTTTTTTCAGCAGCTTCGCTACGATTTCTTCGATACCTTGCGGGAATGAGCGTCCTGGAGCAGCAACTGATAGCGATGGCGCTTCTTCATTCAATTGCTTATAAACGGTCTGAACAGGATTTGTGCCCTGATAGGGAGGGCTTCCGACAAGCATTTGATAAAGTACGCAACCAAATGAATACAGGTCAGAGCGCTGATCCAGTTCCTTTCCGAGTATCTGCTCCGGACTCATATAAGCAGGTGTACCGACGATCTCGCGTACCGGATCGAGTGGAGTAATGGAACGCTGCGTGCCACCATAGGCCGCTTTCTCTTCTGAAAATTTCATGAGCTCGACAGCTGGAGTCGCGCGTTCCTCGCCTAATTTAGCAATACTGAAATCGACTATCTTGACGAATGGATGACCTACATTCCATGTGATCATGATATTTCCTGGCTTCAAATCACGATGCAGAATATCTTGTGCGTGCGCATGCTGCAAGCCAGAAACGAGCTGTTCTGCAATTTCCAAAGCTGTTCGCAGAGATATGCCACCAGCCTTCTTCAGCAACTCAGATAGATCGATACCATCGACGTACTCTAATATGATGTAAGGTTGCCCGCTTTCAGCAATGCCATAATCAATCAATTTGATCAAGTGGTCATGCACCAGCCGACTGCATGCATTCGCCTCTGCCTGGAATCGCGCCTGCGATTCTTTATTGACCTGGTCAAGACTGACCATTTTGATTGCGACTAACTTACCAGTACTCTTTTGCTTAGCCTTGTAAACGACGCCGGCTCCGCCGGAACCAGCTTCACTCAAAAATTCGTAGCGCGTAAGCAGCGAATTTCGCAGAGACTGATTGGTCTTGATGACCGTCCCATCATTCGGACAAACAACGATGGCTGTGTTAAATGGAAGACCACAGCTTGGGCAAGAATGATACGAAACCGGCTCAGAATCTTGACCGGATTTTTCAACGTCTGTCATTACAGCTTCTATTCAGTTGTTCGGTCTCAGGCTCTAACACTCCATTCCCCGAAAAGCGCCAAATACTCTCAAATCTTCGCCTATTTACGAAGATAAGGGATAAACAAGAGTCTATTCACCCTTGTACGCAACGAACTGCACCTCGACCCAAGCGCCTTGCTCGTTTTTCTCATAGGCAAAAGTACCATTGGCAATGTAATCTCGCAATCTTGTGAGCCCGCCGCCGGCATTTAGCTCTTCATTTAAGTCAAAACCCTTGCCAAAATCTTGAATTTGAACGCTGATTGCTCTGCTTTCCTTTATGAAGTTCAAGCTGGCCATACCGCCCTTTCCGTGCTGCAATGCGTTTATAGCAAGCTCACGGGTGGCACTCACGATATTTTTCTGCGTAGCAGCCTTGTACTTCAATTCCAGCGCTAGTTTTTTCACTTCACGAAGCAAAGCATTTATGTCTTTTTCAGATGTAATTGTGAAAATACCGCAGGGATACCATGATTCTGCCAACATTGTTTTGATTTTGGTAATTTGTTTAGTCGGCAAGGCCTTTAAAGCTTTACGCACCATATCTGGTGTCCTCATAACTGGAGTGTAATTGAAGAGTGAAGGGCTAACCGGTTACTCGCGTCCTTTGCGTGATACAAACGCCCCTGGTTTTAGAGGTTACTTTTTACCTTTGTTCAAATATTGCTTGGTCACCAGTGCAATGTTAGAAGCAGCTTTTTCTTTAAAGTGCGCAGGCGGACTGAGACTCAGGGTTCGAGTCCAGGCATTAACAGCATCCTGATATTTGTTTTCAGAATAGAACACGTTACCGAGATTGTAAGGAACAGTCCAATTTTGCGGTGCTAGTGTCAACGCATGATTCAGAACAGTCTCAGCCTCTTTAAAATTACCTTTGTCTTCGAGAGCAACACCGAGATTTATCTGAAAATCTGGGTCGTCTGGATAAATCGCAATCGCCTTTTTATACAACTCGATTGATTCAGCAACCTTATTAGCATGAGTCGCTGTCACGCCTTGCACGTAGAAAGTGTTGGCTTGTTCCCACTTTTCACGACTGCCCGTTCCGGGAAATTCGTGTAGATCAGGGTCACCGGCTTCAGCACGTAAACATAAGCACTGGGCTCCTAGTGCCAGAGCAAATGCTACTGCGAAATATCTCTGCATCCATTACTCCTTATGGTTTCGGTTCGAACTCATTTCATCAGTTCAACTTCACTTGTTCGATTTCACTCTTTCAAAATCAATCGTCGATCTCACTTCTTCAATTTACTTATTTTGCTTCGCTTCGTTCTGACTTCGAACTGCGTTTTGCCTTTCGATGGTGGCCAGACTACCTTCCACAAATTTGATCCTTCGTTTTGCATCTTCTATTTGCGCGGCGTCGTCGTCCGGAGGGTTAGTT
>CAJCHQ010000034.1 GCA_903970295.1 Bryobacterales bacterium | reverse complement strand
CCGAAGCCCAGGCCCATTGAAAGTTGTAACCACCCAATTGACCGGTGACGTCGACTACCTCTCCGATAAAATACAAGCCGGAAATTTTTTTCGACTCCATAGTTTTTGAAGACAGTTCATTGGTATCAACACCGCCCCTGGTGACTTCTGCTTTACGATAGCCGACGGTGCCACCCGGTTTAATCGGCCAGGAACCCAATAAGGCTGCTAATTCTGTCAATTCTTTCTCAGAGGCGCGGGCGGTTTTGCCTTCAACTCCGGCTAACTGACAGAAGCGTTCGGCAAAACGTTTGGGTAGTTTTTCGGAGAGCACGTTTTTCAATTCGCTGTTTTTGCCGTTCTGTTTCAAGTCCAGTAGCCAGGCGCGAACATCTGTTTCAGGGAGCAGGTTTATCACTATTTCCTGACCTCGATGCCAGTAGAGAGAAGCCTGCAAACTGGCCGGGCCGCTCAAGCCAGTGTGAGTGAAAAGAATGTTTTCACGAAAGGAGGCATCGTTGCAAGTGACATTAGCATCCAGTGAGACTCCGGCCAGGTCTGAAAATAGACGCGAATCGGACTGCGAGAAGTTGAAACCATCGAGTGCTGGCGCTGTCTCGACGATATTGAGGCCGAACTGGCGTGCTACTTCGTAACCAAATCCGGTGGCACCGATTTGGGGAATACTGAGGCCGCCTGTGGCTATGACAAGAGACTGTGAGAGGAAAGTTCCGGCCGAAGTATGAAGGCGAAACCCGTCAGGTTTCGTCACGCGATCGATTTTGCAACTGGCAAAAAAAGTGGCTCCGGCCTCTTCACATTCGTGCACGAGCAAATCGACTATGCTTTTGGCAGACCCATCGCAGAACAGCTGACCGAGCTTCTTTTCATGAAATGAGATGCGGTGTTTTTTGACCAAGGCGATGAAATCCGCCGGTGTGAATCGAGAGAGAGCAGATTTGCAAAAGTGCGGATTGCGCGAAACGAATTGAGCGGGCGTGGCATGGATGTTGGTGAAATTGCAACGGCCGCCGCCCGAGATCAAGATTTTTTTGCCGATCTTGTCATTATGATCGAGCAGTGCAACGCGCCTGCCTCGCTGTGCGGCCTGGCTGGCACACATCATGCCGGCTCCCCCGGCGCCCAGTACAATTACGTCAAATTCTTTCATGCCAACCAGGAGAGAGCGCGGACAAGGCTTATAATAAACATCCCGCCTGGAGAATACATCATGGCCCAGTCTGTTAACCCTACGATCGTCGGCAATTTGTCCAGTTTATATGGCAAAAAAATCGTGCGCGCCGAAAGTAGTTTGCAGAATTTCTCAGTCGAAGTCGAAGGAGCAACCGGCCTCAACCTGCAGGCTCTGAATCAGTCGGGGCGGATGTTTTTGTCTGCCTCTGTCGTCGATTCTTCTGATTTGCCCAAGCTTTCCGAAGCCGTTTGCTCGGTTGATTGGAGTTGGATTTATGGCTCGGTCGTGCGGGAGATAATTCTCGCCACAGGCACTGTGCGTTTGAATCTGCAGCCTGTCGGTCCTGTCAATATCTCGCTCTCGGTCTGGCAAGGTTCACCATTTTTGGCATTCCAACCGTTTCGGCCAAGCAACAAAAGCTGATATCTAATCTAATGAAACCCGTTATGTGGGGCCCTTACGCAATTTAGCGTATTTCCACCAATTTTCATTTTGGGCAGAGAAACGTATTATCTGGTCATTGAAGATTCGTTTACGCAATTTGGAGACAGAGTCATGTACCGAGAAGAGCAGATTTCAGTCAAGCATTTGCTGGCTCCGCTCGCCAAAAATATGACCGAGGCCAAATGCCAATCACTAAGCAGTGAAGCTAGTAAAAACACAAAAAACACAAAAAACACTCAGAATACAGTCATAGAAACAGCGGACCTTCGCCAGGAAGAAACTCCAGAATGCCAAAGCGGAGTTTGTCTGGTGACCTGGAAACCGCAACGACCTGCGGCTTAGTCGCACTTTTATTGGGTAACGTTTGCTTGAGCCAGAGCCTTTTCTTTCAATCGTTTTTCGAGTTGTTCGATTGAGAAGGGATAAGGGCACCAACCAGCACCGTTCATAGCGCAAGTCAGAATCTCGCTTCTGCTGTTGCGCTTCTTTGTTTGTTTCTTTTTAGGGGAAACTCGGGGTACCGTCGGAGTAGCCGTCTTAGGCATGATAAATGCCTCCTTACTGGTCCTATGTAATGTTCTACCACGTTTCGCTCTGACTAACCGAACGAATTTCGCGGACAGAGCGATTGGGCAAACCTCCGGGCTCTTGCACCACCTCCCGGCTGGATCCTTGTAATGCCCAACAGGTAGCGCATAGCAGCTTAGCGCTCTCTCCTTCTAACAGTCGGCGAAGTGTTTCTTTTCGGCCGAAATACCGCTTCCATTCCGCTAATCTACAAACATCGAAAGCGACTTGGGAAAACGATTAATGGCTCGGGGAGGTTGTTATGGCTCATCGTGTGGTCGATCAAAAAAATGTTGTGACTGTAGGTTTTTGGGGCATCGTCAATAAAATAGTTTGTGCCTTCCATTTTCGTCAATTTCAAATCGTGGGCCGGGAGAATATCCCGAAAAGTGGTCCCTACCTGCTTATAGCCAATCACACTTCGCGCTGGGATCCACTCGTATTGATGCATCTAATTAAAGCGAGGATGGCCAACTACATGACTCACCCGAATGAATTGAAAGGCTTTCAGGGCTTTGTCCTCCGCTCTGTGGGTGCATTTCCGGCCGATCCACGTTTTCGCCTGTTGGATTTTGTCAAAGAGCAATTGCGCAAAGGGGAACCGATCGTGATGTTTCCCGAAGGCGGCATCTTTCGCGACGGCAAAATGCATTCATTCAAAAGTGGCGCTGCCCGCATCCTTTTCGCCGCCGCCGAAAATGGTGTGAGGTTGCCGGTGATACCGGTTTTGATCAATCACGTCGGCAACGATCAGGTGAATGTCGTTATCTCTAAACCGCTTTGTTTGAATCGAGCCCTGGTAACTCAAACTGAAACTGCTCCAAACGGCGAGTCGATCCGCCTTTTGACCGCTGAGCTTTACCGCAAAGTGAGCTCACAGCGAGATCTGTGGCAATTAGAAAACCTGGGCGAAAAAAGGTTGGTTGGTTGAGGTCACCCCCGCTCCTCGGAAATGCTAGTGTAGTTTGCTCGAAAGTGCGACCTGCAAGCGTGGCGAGGCAATCCGGTGTGACTGAGGATTTTGAGAAACTCGGCGTTTTTTATCTGGGCAAAACTCTGGCCGGCGACTCGGACAAATTGTCTAAGTCTCTGCTCCTCTACGAATCGAAAGACCTCTTGACGCACGGTGTTTGTGTGGGCATGACCGGCTCGGGCAAAACTGGTCTGTGTCTGGGCTTACTGGAAGAAGCAGCGATCGATTCCATACCGGTAATTGCTATCGATCCTAAAGGTGATTTGGGCAATCTGCTGTTGGCTTTTCCCGATTTGAAGAATGAAGACTTTTTGCCCTGGGTCAATGCTGATGAAGCTAGACGTGAACAGATATCGGTTGAGCAATTAGCAGCGAAGAAAGCGGCATTATGGCGGCAGGGTTTAGCTGAATGGGGCGAAGATGGCGCCAGAATCGCCAAGTTCAAAGAGGCCTGCGATTTTGCCATTTATACTCCGGGCAGCAGTGCCGGTCTTTCTGTCTCGATTTTGAGTTCGCTGAAAGCCCCCAGCCCTGATTTTATCGATGACAGCGATTCGATGCGGGAGCGGGTCAACAGCGTTGCCACGTGCCTCTTAACCCTCTTGGGCATACAGGCCGATCCGCTTAAGAGTCGAGAGCATATTTTGCTCGCCACGATTATCGACCGGGCCTGGCGGGCGGCCAAAGATCTGGATTTGACCGAACTGATTGAAGAGATTCAACTGCCCTCAATCAAGCGAATCGGCGCTCTGGACATCGAAACATTCTTTCCTCAAAAAGAGCGCAAGGTTTTTGCTCTTTCGCTCAATAATCTGCTTGCGGCACCGGGCTTCGAAGCCTGGTTGGAGGGCGAACCTCTGGATGTTGATAGCCTCTTGTTTACGGCGACGGGCAAGCCGAGAGTCTCAATTTTCTCGATCGCTCATTTGAACGACACCGAACGCATGTTTTTTGTCACCTTGCTTCTCAACCAGGTTCTCTCCTGGATGCGCACCCAGTCTGGCAGCGCCAGTCTGCGAGCGATTCTTTATATGGATGAAATCTATGGCTACTTTCCGCCCGTGGCCAATCCGCCCTCGAAAATGCCTTTACTGACTCTATTGAAGCAAGCCCGCGCGTATGGTCTTGGCATTTTGCTCGCCAGCCAAAATTCGGTCGATCTCGACTACAAAGGGTTAGCCAATGCTGGGACCTGGTTCATCGGCCGCTTGCAGACCGAGCGTGACAAACAGCGCTTAATGGATGGCTTGGAGGGAGCTGCGGCTGAGGGCGGTAAGCCGATCAACAGGCGCGACCTGGAGCTCATGCTGGGGCGGATCAAAGCCCGCACATTTCTGATCAACAACGTGCACGAAGAACGCCCCGAGCTCTTTGAAACACGGTGGACTCTCTCGTATCTCTTTGGGCCGCTAGCCCGCAATCAGATCAAATCATTGATGGCTGCTCGCAAGGCTGCTAAGAAATCTGCTCAAGCTCCCGCGGTGCCTCAGCCAGAAGCATCCGCCAGGACTGAGGCCAAGGACACAACGAAGGGAGAAATTTCGTCAGCGCCCGATCTGCAGACATTAACCGCGGCGCCGTTACTGCCCGGTGCCACGTCTCAAAAGTTCTTGCCGCCCACTGATAAGATTTCTAGCGGTAATTCTCATCTTTACCAGGCGTGCATTTTCGCCGCCGTGTCGATGAGATTTACCGACCAGAAATCTCATTTAGATTTGACTGTGCAGAAATCTTTTGTGCTGCCGATTAAAGACTCTTTGCAGGCGATTGATTGGGATAATTTGGGCAAGGTTACGCTTTCAATCGATCAGTTGGCTTCGACTCCATTACCGGGTGCGGTTTTCGCCGTGCCACCATCTGTGATGAATAAGGAGAGCAATTTGAAGGCTTGGCAGCGCGAATTTTCTCACTGGCTGATGGCTAATCAGAAGATATATTTGCTGCGCAGCCCGACCAATAACCAATTTTCTTTGCCCACAGAGACCGAACGCGATTTTCGCATCCGTTTGACTCAGATTGCCGCTCAGGGCCGAGATCAAGCAGTGAGAAAACTGAAAGAAAAATATTTGCCCAAGCATGCCAGTCTCGAGCAGCGTTTGCGTCAAACCCAGAGCCAGGCGGAACAAGCGCAAATGGCAGTGAGAGAAAACCAGGTCGGCGCCGCTTTTGAAATTGGCGCCACGCTCCTGGGCGCCTTCACCAAACGCAAGCCGCTCTCGGCCGGTTCGATCAATCGGGCGCGCTCTGCCGCTAAAGATATCTCTCGGGCCGCTGGCAAGAGCAAAGCAATGGCTCGCAATGCCGAAACTGCCCAGATGCTGGAAGAGCAGTTGACCGCGCTGGATAGCGAATTTCGACTGGAGATGAGCAAAGTCGAGAACAAATATAATCCGGTCAACGAAACGTTCGAGCCGGTCGCTTTTACCCCCAAAACGACAAATATCTTGATTCAGGTATTCACGCCAGTGTGGGCACCCTGGGTTCGAGATCACTCGGGGAAATTGACTGCGAATTGGCGTTAATCAGCGAGCATTTTTGTTATGTTTTTGTCGTAGTAAGTGTATGATCTTGTTTGTTACTAATTGGTGGAAACCCACTGGCTGCAAGTGAAGTCGAGTCTTCCAAAAATATTTGCGAGCGAATTTCATCGCTATCTGGCGTGGCTGAAACGGCAAGACCTGCCTGAAATCAGAAGGCGCTCTCTGGCTTTGCGTGCCAATCACTACTTGGCATACTTATACTTGTCCACAACCGATTTTAAGGCGGCTCTGTCCAACTCTTCCGTGCGCGCCAGAGCCTGGCGTGTTTACCGGCGTTTTCTCCGCGAGAGTATGTGTTATGACGAAACCATGCTCACTGTCGCGAGCGAGGAGCTCGGCGCCTTCTATTCTTTTATCGCCTCCGGGCGGCCAAGCCCTGCCAAATTGGGTGAGCCTGTCGTCGTCGAAATGCGTCAAAGCAACACAGCCGGGCGTCTTTCGGCTAGACCGGGCGGGCGCGCCCGCTCACGTAAGTAATCGAACGGCCAAGAGTCTGGATTTGAGCGAATTGCACGTACTCTCGACCAACGCCTGGCTGGCGGCTGGCTGCAAGGGATACGAAAGAATGCCACGCCCGCGAAAGGCTCTGGGCAAGGCTTCAGCTCTGGGCACGATGTGAACGTGAAAGTGAGGTACGACTTCAGCCAGGGTAAAGGTGTAGACGCGTTCTGGCTTGACTACCTTTTTGACTGAGGCAACCAGTTGACGCATAACCTTGCCGAAGCTTGCCGACTCCTCGTCAGTGCTCTCTGCCAGGTCGAGAAAATGGCGCTTTGGTTCGAGAATCAAATATCCGAGAATGTTTGTTTCTTGCGAATGGCGAGCCAACCACAATTCATTTTCAAATACTGTCGCCGGATCGGCACTTTGTTGGCGCCGGCATATTAAACAATTGGCATCAGTCATTTTTGTGGTACCAAATCTGGTGGAAAGCAAGAATTTAGCCGATCGTGCGAAATAATTCAAAGATCGACGTGATTTCTATAGTAATACTGAAGGAACCACCAATGGCTGCTTATTTGGTGTATTTCAATAAGCAGTGGGTATGTGGGTCTGTTGCGCAAAGAAGGCTGATGAAAATCCAAAAATTCCGCTCAGTTCTCGTCCCGTTGGCGACTCTAGTGCTCTGTCTAATTTGGGCGCCGGCGGTGCAAGCAGAAGTTATGGATCGATTCACTGACGACCTGGCTTTGCACGACGATGCAACAGTCGATGTTACGGAAAAGATCGAGATGGATTTTCAGGCGCAGGAACGCCATGGTATCAAACGCGATATACCGATTAGGTACAAACGCCGCGGCACCCCTTTTTCAATTGGCTTCAAATTGCAATCGGTCGAAGATGGCAATAACCAACCGCTGCATTATGTTGTTTCGCAAGATGGCAGCGATGTTGATATAAAAATCGGCGACCCGAACAAAATGGTCTCAGGTAAGCAGACGTATGTAATCAAATATAAGATCGAGCGGGCGATCAACTTTATCAACGATGCTCCGGAATTTTATTGGAATGCTACCGGCGATCAGTGGCATTTTCCGATCACGAAAGCTATTGTCCATGTGACTTTGCCAAAAGGTCTGGATATGGGAAGCGTAACCCTTGGTGGCTACGAAGGACCGCCTGGTTCGACTAAACCAGCGCACAGCAGCAAATGGAAAGATCGAGCCCAATTCGAAGCCGGCAATCTGCAGCCTGGAACGGGGCTGACTGTGGCAATACGCTTGCCGACGGGATTGATGACCAAGCCGACCGAGATGGACGAGCTTATCTGGTGGTTGCGAGATTGGTGGCCGGCTGTTGTCATTCCCGTGGCGGCTTTTGCCGGTCTCTTCTCATTATGGTCTGCGACCGGACGAGACGAGGACCGAAATAAAGCAGTCGCCGTGGATTGGAATCCACCCAAAGAATTGACGCCGGCCGAAGTTGGCACTCTTATCGATGAACGCTGCGACTTGCATGACGTCACATCGACGATGGTTGATCTGGCTGTGCGCGGCCATCTGAAGATCAAAGAACTGAAGACGAACAATTTTTTCTTTTTGTCGAACAAAGATTACGAATTTACCAAAACCGATCCGCCAAAAACCGACACTGAGCTGATTGCTCATGAGATACGCTTTTTAGCGGCAATGTTCTCCAGTCAGGAAGCCGGTACTGTGACCACCTTGTCACAGCTGAAAGGGTCGTTCTTTCCCTATTTGAGGGAGATCAAAAGTTCAATCTATTGCGAGCTGATGGACAAAAAGCTTTTTCGCACCGATCCGGAAATGACGAGAAGCATGTACCAGGGTTATGCAATTGTGTGTGCCGTAGCTGGCGTAACCACTCTCTTCTTTTCGCTGCCCGCCGGTTGTGGCACGATTCTTGCCAGTGTGATCATTGCCTGCTTTGCCCCGGCGATGCCGGCGCGCACTGCCAGGGGATCTGAACTGAATCGTCAGACACTGGGCTTTCAGCGCTTTGTGAAAATGGCCGAGAAAGATCGGATTCGCGTTCTGGCGAAAGAAGATCCCACTATTTTTGGTCGGCTGTTGCCTTACGCTATGGTCCTGGGCGCAGCCGATCAATGGGCTGAAGCTTTCAAAGATTTAGCGATCGAACCGCCGAATTGGTACTACTCGGATTCTTATGCTGGTGGTTGGTCTACGGCAATGTTCGTCAACGATCTTGGCTATAGCCTCAACACTTTTGGGCACACGATAGCCACTCCGCCTCAGACATCGAGTGGGTGGAGCGGTTCAAGCGGTTCTTCTGCCTGGGACGGTGGTAGCGCTTTCAGTGATGGCGGTGGTTTCAGCGGTGGTGGCTTTGGCGGTGGCGGTGGTGATTCCTGGTAACCTGGCTGCATTGTCGGCACCGCATCCGGTGCCAGCCATCTCGGGCAAGAGCCAGACTCGATTTTTAATTGTGTTGTATATTAGTTTTTGTTAAGCCGGCGAAATCCAGGTGTTACCGCGCTAGGCGCAGTTGTCATGACGTGCTAGGGTGAAAACTAGTGCGACTTTTGGCGTGTTTCTGTCTCTTTTGGTTGGGGGTGTGTATCTATGTTGAAGAGAATGGCGCTGTTTCAGCGCCCCAGATCCTGGCGTCGTGGCATCAATCTCCCGTTTTGGCGCAATCTCACGCTCTCCGGTCTGGGCATTTTAGCGACTGTTTCCTCGGCTCAGGCGCAGCCTGGCAGTGCTACTTTCGACCCGTCTGTGACGTTGGCCAAACACGTAAATTTGGCTGCCACTTATTGGGAGCAGCATAATTTCGTCAAAGCGAAGGATGAATATCGCAAAGCGCTTTATTACAGCCCGACTTTTGTTGGTTTTCTCGAAGGCGTAATCAACTGCTCACAGGAAACTAAAGACTGGGCTGATATGGCTGATGCGATCGAGAAAATTTCGGTGCTCGCTCCTGACAAAAAAACCATTTATGAATACGATTATGGCATCGCCCTCTATAACTTGAATAAGTACGATGAGGCCGTTCCCCATTTGCGCAAAGCACTGGCTTCAGTCGATGTGCCGCTGCCCGTATTCAAACCCCTCAAAATAAATAGTGAAACCACGCCTATTGCGGGTCCTGATTTACTGCCTGTTGATCAGTCTAATGCCACTACTCCTGGTGCGCAAAAAGTACCCTTGCCTGGAGACGGCATCGATGTTACTTCGAGCAGCCCAGTCGATCAGATGGGGCACGAATTGCTCAATTTCAACAACGCAATCGCGGCAGAATCAATTGTCATCGCTGAATATTTGGGCTGTGACAAAAGCGAAGACATTCGCTACAACTCCCCGCCAACGGTGCACTATCACATCGTCCAATATCTGAAAGGACCGCCTCTCAATCGGGCTCTGCCGGTTCGCTATCAATTCCATACTCAGTACGATGTCACTGTTCCTGCTAATTGGAAATTCGATTTGGGCATGCTGCCAAGTCGTGGCAGCAAATGGATCATGTTCATCGAGCCGGCGGTGCCCGAACGCGGAGCATTCAATACTTGGGGTGGTTCGTTTGGTCGCCAACCGGCTACACAAGCGAATTTAGACAGAGTCGACCAATTGCTCGATAGCCACAATATGAAGCTGCTTCAGTAGTTGTGAATGCGAAGAACTCGCTCTGCTCCCTTTTCGTCCAGATTAAGAGCGGGCAAAACTTAGGGCAAAGGGATAGATTATTTGTTCAGACGTGGTAAAACGTGAGTATCGGGCGATGGGTTAACACCTGTTCTGTCCGATAAATTCTCTGGCTTGGCAAGGGAGTGGTGAATGTTGAAACGTGTTATCCGCCGTAACGGCAAAAGTTCGCTTGGTTTATTGGCTTTATCTCTGATCTTGGCTGGTGGGGGCGTATTATTCGCTGATCCCGCAGCGAAAGCCCAGGGCGATGCGGCTATTGGTGGTTCGGTATTGGTCACCAAACACGCAAACAAAGCGGCAGAATATTGGAATCAGGGCGATTACGGCAGAGCCCGCGAAGAATTCCTCAAGTGCATCTCTTACGATCCAAAGAGTGTCGATTTCTACGAGGGCGTCATGTACTGCTCCGAGAACACCCACGACTGGTCGCAAGTGGCAGGCTCATTGGAGAAAATGTTTCAGATTTCTCCCGAGAAGAAAAAATTCTACGAATACGATTACGGCATGGCTCTCTACAATTTGAATCGCTATGACGAAGCGATCCCGCATTTGAAAGCGGCGTTGCTCACGGCCGATATTCAGCCGCCGCCGTTCAAGCCGTTGCAGGTCAAGCTCGACGATGTCGGCGCCGGTGTCGATGCTCCCAAAATTGCCGCCACGCCTGAAGGCGCCTCACCGCTCGCCAGCTCCGGGTCGGTTGGCTCGGCTGTTGTATCTAGCGGTAGCACCCCGGGCAAAGTGTTGATAGAAGACCAATCAGCGGTCGATTCGAGCAGCCCGGTTGACGCTATGGAACGTGAACTGCGCACTATGGATAATGCCATTCGCTCAGAAGCAATTGTTATTGCCGAATACAAAGGATATGACAAAGGCGAAGACATTCGCTGGAATAATCCGCCAAAGGCAAACTTTTACATCACTAAATTCTTGATTGGTCCGCCTCTCAATCGTAACTTGCCTGTGCGTTATTTCTTCCATACCCCCGCTCACCCTGACGCGCCTGCTGGTTGGAAGTTTGATGACAGCAAAATGCCGGCAGTTGGCAGTAAATGGATTTTGTTTATCGAATTCGCTGCTCCGGAGCGTGGTCAATTCAATACTTACCTGGGCTCATATGGGCGCATGGAAGCAACCGAGGCCAATCTCGATAAACTCGATACGATCATGGACAAGCACAACATGAAGTTCCTCATGGACAAGCACTAATTTCTGGTTTAGAGATTCTGACGGTCCCAAAGGACTTTCGTCGGTTCGATCACGGAGCTAAGCAATGTCGCGGAAAGTATTGATTGCCATAATTAGCAGTTCGATGTGTTTGAGCGTCGGTCCGCCAGCTCACAGCCAAGTGCAAACTGCTGCGGTAGCGCCTGGCGCTCAGTCGGCCGTCGCTCAGGCACCTACGTCAGGGGCATCGGTTAGCGATAATTCCAATTCGGCAACGCCCACCCAAGTGTTGACACCAGTACAGCGTCGAGAAAAGATTCATCGGGTGCTTTTTGCTATCGCTCAAAAGCAAAAGAATGTCACCCAGGAAGAAGTGGAATTGGGAGAACTGATTTCGGTGCAACCAACCAATCCAGACTTTCATCAAGAATATGGACTTTTGATGATGGAAGAAACCAAATATCCCGAGGCGATTCAGCATTTTGATGATGCTATCAAAGTGGATCCTGACTACGCCAACGCCTATGCCATGAAAGGCGAATGCTACGCCAAACAAAAAAAATACAAGGAAGCGATCGAAGAATATACCAAGGCCCAGCAACACGCGAAAGCCGGTCATAGCTTTAGATCTCAGATCGCTGTCAACGAACAGTTGCTCGAGCGCTATGAGCAAGAACAGAAGTATTTGCAACAGATCAACAAGCGAACCAAATGAATGGGGGTATGATGCTGTCCAAATCCAGGTCAATAATCAGCTGTCTAATCCTGCTGAGTATTGTTTCTTTGCTGCCATCGAAGGCATTGGCCGAAGATCGAAAATATCAAATCCATTACGCCCTTTTCAAAATCTACGAAGCTCAAAAAAGAATTCCGGAAAAAAATGCTGAACTGCATGAACTGATCAAGTTGAAACCAAATGAAGCCTCATTGCACGTAATTTTAGGCAACGATTTATTCAGCGCTCAGAAATATGCGCTCGCTATCGCCGAGTTCACCAGTGCTTCGAGAATCGACCCGACCAACGCCGATTCTCAGGGGATGATTGGTCGCTGTGACATGCAATTGCGTCGCTATGGCAATGCTGTAGCTGCTTACACCAATGCTATCCGCTCGCAGAAGCCTGGTGGCACAGATTACAGACCTGAGCTCAAGCAAGCTCAAGACTATGTCGAGAACGCGCGTCAGCAGCAAGAGTACAAGAAACAGCAAATCCTGCGTAAGAAAGACGATGACGACGACGATTAAGAATTACGTCGTCGCGACCGCGTCTTGCAAAACTATGCGCCGGCGACCAGTGCGTTTTGCTTCGTACAGGCGTTTGTCTGCTGTTTGCAAAAGCTCGTAGACCGATTCTCCGTCTTCGGGATAGCTGGCTAAGCCGCCGCTGAAGCTGACGTGAAACGATTGTCCGTCATCAGCTTGATAAGTTTGCAGAGCAAATTCATCGAGCACGCGATTGATCGCTGCATGCATAGTCTCTTTGTTTTCGCGCCGGAATGCCAGGATGAATTCTTCGCCACCCCAGCGGCCGCGCAAATCATCGACCCGAAAACGGCGCGCCAACAATTGACCTAAACCAGCGAGCACTCGGTCGCCGGCGAGATGTCCATAAGCGTCGTTGACCTTTTTGAAGTTGTCGACATCGAGCAGACAAACAGTAAAACTCGATTTCAGTCTTTGCGCTTCGGCCAGCATTCCGGCTAAATGTTCGGAGAATGCTCGGCGCAGCAAGAGCCCTGTAATTGTGTCTTTGTCGGATCGCTCTTTGAGCAAACGGGCCCGATCGAGACGCACTTTGACGCGCGTCATCAACTCCTCGTTCACGACTGGCTTGGGCAAATAATCATCGCCGCCGCAACGAAATGCTTCGACGCGAGCGTCAACCCCAGTTTGCCCGGTTAAGAAAATGATCGGCAAGTCTTGCCAGCGCGGCACCTGGCGCAGCATACGACAGACTTCGAAGCCTGTAATCCCGGGCATCATCACATCCAGAAGCAGCATATCGGGAGGAAACTCCTGCATGATGTCCAAAATCTTGTTTGGATCTGTCAGCACTTTGACGATCATGCCTTCATTGCGAAGCACGAGAGCGACAGTGTTGGCAAAGAAGTCATCATCATCGACGACCAGAACTCGGGGACGACCGCCTTGCCGAATTGCTACCAGGTGTTGCACTGCTTTTTCCAGCGAATCTGATTCGAGCGGTTTATCTAAATAAAGGGAAGCGCCGGCATGGGCAGCTTCTACGCGATCTTTCAGCAGTGCTTTGCCGGATATAAAGGCGAGGGGCAGGTTTTCATAACCTGGGAGTTCGCGCAGTTCTCTGGCTAATTTGAATGAAGCTTCCGGATTGTCGGCGATGACATTGACGAGGGCGGCATCCAGAGGATATATGCAAGCTTTATCCAGAGCTTCGCGATAGTTGGTCGCTCTCACGATTTCCACAAGCCGCTCCCGGCCAAGTTCTTCGACCGCATCGAGAAAGCCGTTGTCTTCATCGATGACGAGAATGCGAGCCATCGAAGGGGCATGCTTATCTGCCGCCGGTTCGTCTTTGCCTTGCACGACAAGGGCAACATCTCTCGCTTCTTGCTCGCCGGCGTCTTGCGCGTCAAACAATTTTGTTTCGACTTCCGCCCAGATCAATTTTTGCTCTTCCGGCAATTTGCCTGGCATTGCCAGAGCCTGATCCTCGATAAATCCCATAATCTCGCCGACCCGGCGAAAACCGAGTGAGCCGCCTGTGCC
>CAJCHQ010000033.1 GCA_903970295.1 Bryobacterales bacterium | reverse complement strand
ATTCACGAGACAATCGACTGGTACCGCGCCAACGAAGCTTGGCTGACAGCCGTGACCAAGGACCAGGCGGCAACAGTGGTTGTGCCCATGGCACCTGTCGCCACCCCGGTTGTGTAACGGTTCTATGGTAATCGAGCGCTCTTTCTCAGCCTCTCTGAGTAGCCAAGACGCTAATATAGAGTCTCGCCGACCCTAAAAAGAGGTCTATTCGAACTCCGCATGAATAAGATCAAGATCCTGGTCACCGGCGCCGGTGGCATGTTGGGACAAGCGCTTGTACCGTGTCTTGAATCACGTGGGCACGACGTCACAGGTTTGCCGAAAGAAGAACTCGATGTCACTAACTATCAGGAGGTAGTCAGTGTTCTGGGCAAAGCCAAGCCAGAACTGGTCGTCCACTGCGCCGCCTTTACCAAAGTCGACCAGGCGGAATCAGAACCCGGATTGGCCTATCACATCAATGGTTACGGCACCGAAAATTTGGCTGTTATGTGCAACACGCTGAATGTACCGATGCTTTATGTCAGTTCTGACTATGTGTTTGACGGTGAACAGAAAACGCCCTATGTGCCCTGGGACCCAACCCGCCCTTTGTCTATATATGGAAAATCTAAATTGTCGGGTGAAAAAGCAATTCAGCGTCATCTGCATAAATTTTATATCGTCCGCACGAGCTGGCTTTACGGTCCAAACGGCAAGAATTTCGTCGATACAATTTTGTCGATGGCCGAAGAGCGCAAGACACTGCGGGTAGTATCAGATCAATTCGGCTCGCCCACCTGTACCCTCAGTCTCTCAGAGCTAATTTCTGATCTGGTCGAGACCGGTCGCTGGGGCGTTTATCACGCAACCGATGATGGCGTAACCAATTGGTATGAGTTTGCCAAAGCGATTGTCGCCGGCAAAAATGTCGAAGTTATTCCGATCGAGACGAAAGATATGCCCCGCCCGGCGACGCGCCCCAAATATTCGGTACTCGACAAAACTACACTGATCAGCACTATTGGGCGCGAGCCGATTCCCTGGAAAGAATCGCTCAATACTTACCTCGAAATGCGCACGGCCAAAGCCGGCGCAATTTGATGCTGCCTACGTGAAACCGAAGCCAGAGTGGCATTTGCCTAGCAAGGCAAAGCCGGGCTCTTTTAGATTGACGCGCAAAGACTTTGCTCGAAATTCATCGAGTTTAAGCCAGTCTAACCTTAACGAAATGGGCTTCAGCAGCCGCGCAGCTAGACTCCTACCGGGGTCGACTGGTATTCTAAGCAAGCTTTTGGCCTTTTGGCCGTTCCAGAAACCTTTCGAGAGTGACGCGGTTCATGATCAAACCACTGACTAAAGAAGCTATCGGTCAAGATTACAAAAACGATCTGTCGGTGCAGGATTACACGAAAAAACCCACTATAGAAGGGGTTCAACTAATCAATCTGAATATGTTCGTCGATGACGGTGGCGCCCTCGCCGAAGTCGTCAGATTGGACGATCAAGGCAATCTGCTTGTATTGCCAGAATTTAAGGTGCGTCAGTCGACCTTCTCGCAGATGGTGCCAGGAACAATCAAAGCATTTCACCTCCATTACAATCAGGAAGACGTCTGGTTCATCAGCCCTTACGATCGGCTTCTAATCGGTCTCTTCGATGCTCGCAAAGACTCGCCGACCTATCAAAAAACAATGCGCTTCGTTCTCGGCGCCGGCAAAGCTCAGATCCTTTATATTCCTCGCGGCGTTGCCCATGGTCTGGCCAATGTTTGGTCCGCACCAGCCCACATGATTTATTTCGTCAATCAACATTTTGATGCCAATGCCCCGGATGAGCACCGATTGCCCTGGGATACGCTTGGCGCGGATTTCTGGGAGATCCGCAAAGGATAAAAGTGAAGTTGTCCTCTATTTCTGGAAACGTACGGATGCCCGAGTGGCCGGCTGACCGATGAGGATCTGTATTATCTCCAGAGAATATCCTCCAGATACGGGCTGGGGAGGTATTGGCGCATACAGCTTTTTACACGCGAACACTCTCGCTGCACTGGGTCATGATGTCGAAGTTATCTCGTTGACCAAATCAGATGTCTTGACCGAGCCGCTTGTGCAAAACGGCGCCGACCCGAATTCTGGTCTCAACATCCCGCTACACCGTGCCGCCTGGGGCTCACTGCTAAAAGAACTCGGGACGGTCTGGATTTCGCTCCCTTATAGTCATTACCTTTTAAAAAGCTCAGTGGCCCTTTGGAAAAAATTTCTTGCCGTCCACCAAGCCAACCCTTTTGAAGTGATAGAGGCGCCGGAACATCTGGCTGAGGCGATTTTTCCAGCCTTGACGAGAATCGCTCCCCTGGTTGTGCGACTGCACACCCCACAATTCAAGATTGTTTCGGAGGGGTTGAACAATCTCATCCCTTCATTCGACCAACAATTCATCGGGATGCTGGAGCGCATTTCCATTTTGTCTGCAGATTTGATCACATCGCCCAGTCGTGAGCTGGCTCATTATGTTTGCAATAGCACCGGGTTGCCGATCGATAAAGTCAAAATGATTAGTAATCCCGTCGATGCGACCATATTCAGGCCCGAAGGCCAACACTCGTGGCCGCAGGATGGTCGCCTGACTGTTCTCTTTGCCGGACGGTTAGAAGAACGAAAAGGGGTGTATCAATTAATCGATGCGATACCGACTGTGGTGCATACAATAAAGGACGTGCGCTTTATATTTATCGGAAGAGATACAAACACTGCGCCGGGAAAAACATCAGTTCGTGCCGCGCTCGAAAGGAAATTAAAGACAGCCGGCTGTGTTGATTCCGTCCAGTTCATTGAGCACGTAGACCTATCTGAAATGCCCGGCTGCTACCGTAGTGCAGATGTCTGCGTCGTACCCTCACTCTATGACAATGCACCATATACGGTATTAGAGGCAATGTCCACGGGTAAACCCCTTGTAGCTTCCCGCGTTGGTGGCATTCCAGAATATATCGAAGAAGGAAAAACTGGTTTGATCGTCGAGCCTGGCAATTCACAGATCCTCGCAGATGCCTTAATCGATCTTTTGACCGATCAGGATAAGCGCCAGAAATTTGGCGAAGAGGCACGGCAACGCATCCTGAATATATTTGACAAAGAGGCAGTAGCCAGAGAAACGATTAAGGCCTATGAAATGGCACGAATCGTGCACGCAGACAATAAGAGTTCCGCACTCTATAGAAAATCTGCTGACCAGGCGGTCGATGATTTCAATGCCCTCATTTACGCATACCATCGCAATCTTTATGATTTGCTCTATGTTCATTCGATCCGATTCAGGATCAAGCACTGGATCAATTTAGCTTTCAATCGTCCTAAGTTTTGCGCAGCCAAAATGTTTGTTAGCCTGAGTGAGCCCCTAGTAGTCTGGCTAGGCAACCGGCCCAAAAAATGGCGCGATTTGCTGGACAACCTGTCGGAGCAGTTGAAGGCGAAAGAGCAAGAGATGTATCGCATCTCAGAACTTGAGCTCAGTCGCTAATCCATATCTTCACCTTCCGAAGAGACTTCTAATGGCAAATGGCGCGCCTTCACGAGTCCTTCACCAAAAATCATCCAAGTTATCTTTACCATATCGGAGGTTGCTTCCCGACGACGCCTCAGACTTAGTCAGACGATTTGATGCTTACTATAAGCCTTTGTCCATCAGCATTTTCATTCGATGTACTGAGCCGCAGAAATAAGACTCGAACGATTGATGGAGAAGCGACCCCGGCAAAAGCCAGCCGGAGCGCCCGATTAAAATCATGCTTGTGCGTAGACTATGACTAGCTCGGTCCACAAGCTGGAGGCTCTCACCTCTCTGCGCTTTTTCGCAGCCGGAACAATCGTCCTCTATCACTTTTCCAAAACGATCTGCCCCGAACTTCAGGAGAGCATTAAAGACGCTCTACTGTATCAAGGGGTGTCGTTCTTCTATGTTCTTTCAGGCTTTATCCTGACTTACGTTCACGCGCGACTCGATAGTCTCGGAGAGATCTTTAAATTCTTAAGAGCGAGGTTGGCGCGGATCTATCCCACTTACATTGTTGGTTTGCTCTTGACCATTCTCTTGGCGCCACCCCTGTATTCGGGCACTGACTTCTGGCAATTTCTGGCAACCGACTTGTTATTAGTGCAAGACTGGATCCCGGTTCGGGCCTTCTGTTTTTCTTTTAACCCTCCCGCCTGGAGCATATCTTGCGAGTTTTTCTTCTACCTTTGCTTTCCCCTCTTAATAGCTGATTTGGACCGAAATTGGTTTATAAAAATTCTTGCTTGCCTGAGCATCGTTGTCGCACTTATAGCCCTTGTGCCGGCAATTTCTCTAACTCCTCAAGCGACCAACGCGTTCACCATGTGGTCAGATTGGTTCACAACGCTTTCACCGCTCACGCGCTTGCTGGAATTCACTTTTGGCATGTGTGTCTCTCTTCTCTATATGAAACGCGCGAAATATCCGGCAGCGCCTGCATCAGAG
>CAJCHQ010000032.1 GCA_903970295.1 Bryobacterales bacterium | reverse complement strand
CAATTGCAGCGCACCTGCCAGGCCTAAATGATTTTCGGCCACCGCTGGTGCGGTCGCTACCTGTTTGCGCCAGAGTTCGACCAGAGCAGCACCGGCGGCTGTGTCTTTGGGGTTGAGGATAACTGCTTTGCGCAACGAGGCGGCAGCACCTGTGCTGTCACCCATCGCTAGTTTGAGCAAACCGATCTGGCGATGAGCTTCGCCGCAATCAGGATCTTTGATAATCGCTTGTTGGAAATAATTTGCGGCTTGAGGAATTTGGCGGTAGCGATACATGATGTCGCCCATCTTTATATAAGAGCGAGCCGATGAATCGAGTTGCATAGCGGCGTTGTATTCGACATAAGCGCCTTGCAAATCTTGGGCTTCAGCTAATTGGTCGCCTAACTTGATGCGGGTATCCGGATTGCTCGGGTCGTATCCGGCTTTCTTCAAAGCCTGGACCAGGCACTTGCCGGCTAAACCGTTGTCCGGCGCCGCTACCAGAGCTGTTCTGAAAAGGTTGATGGCGGTTGCGGTGTCGCCTTTAGCCATTAATTGTTGACCGTAAGCAGTGCGGGCGGCAGATAAATTGATCCGAAATTGCTTGTTGCGGGGGTCACATTGAATCGCTTTTTCGTGGCATTGAATCGCTTCCATCCAATGTCCGGTTTTGCCAAAAGCGACGGCTTTATTGTTTTCTTCGACAGACATTTGAATCTGTTGTTTATAGGCATCGACTTGCCCTTGTCTTGCTTTCAGGGCATTTTCCACAGCTTGTTTTTGGGCGTCAGCGGCTTTCTTGGCGTCGTCGGCCGCTTTCTCCTTTTTCATCCGCTCTTCTTCTCTATAGTCAGCCTTGCGCTTCCAGCGCGTGCCGTTTTCCGGAATATCGACTTTGACGCCATCGTCAGTGTCGACCGGTTGATTGGCCAGGTCCTTCTTACTCGGCAGGGGTGAGCCGGTAAGTTTTGTCGCAAGCGCGTCGGTAGCAGTGACCGACAGACCGATGGAGATTGCCAGGAAGGTGGCGCTGAAATAAACGATTGTTGACCGGATGCTCATCTTTGTCACTTTCTTTTCGGGGTGAAAAAGGCTGGCGTGCCTCTTGGAATGTGAGGACAGCTTAACGATTTGGTCACCGGCAAGTCTATTGGGGTTTATCCCACGCACTGCGTATTTTGCCCATGGGTCCTCTTGGAAAATGCGCCCAAACGGGCTTTTCCGACTTTTGCCCTTGACGAAGCCGGGCACATACCTTACCTTAGCCAATTAGGAGGCATTTAATCTGCGCTGTTGCTTGTTACAATTAGACAGTGAGATTTGAATGACACCTGAAAACTAGGAACCGGAGTTCTCTTTGGACGCAGCATTACAACCCGGGGTCACCCGACATTCAGTGTTTAGACCACGCACAGTTCTATGTGAGAGGCACGAGCTTATCCGCTTCGGCTTGAAGCGAGTCGTCTCTGAAGTCGTCGAAATTGTTGGCGAAGCCGCCGACGGAATGGCCGCCACCGAAATGATTCGGCGTCTGCGACCCGACTTCGTCATTCTCGATGTCGATCTCGATGTTCTCAATGGGGTGGAAGTCTGCCGGCGCATCAGCCAGGAATTGCCCAACTCCAATGTCCTGGTTTTGACCGACTCTTATCATGCCACCAAGTATCATAATCAATTGATGCGAGCTGGAGCCCGAGGCTTTTGTTTGAAAAGCTCGGGGCCGCGCACACTGTTCGAAGCCATCGAACAAGTGACCAGAGCCTTGCCCTACTGCGATCCGAAGATTACTCAACTGGTCAAACAAAGTCCGATGACTTCGATGCCCAATTGCAATCTCACCGATCGAGAAATCGAAGTTCTGATCCGACTAGACTTGCGCAATAAAGAAATTTCCGAAGAACTGGATATGAAATTGCGCACTGTCGAAAAGCATATCGAATGTATTCTGGCGAAGCTGAAAGTGCCGACACGCACAGCTGCTGCCCTGAAAGCCGTGCAACTAGGATATGTGCTTTTGCCCAAGATGCCTGGTCGCGACCCTGTCACTGGTGTTTCGCACGAGCAAACAGTGGCCGAATTGCATGCCGAGTTGGCCATTGCCAACGAGCACTTGAAGGCCCTCCTGAAACAAAACGAATTGCTTAAAGAAGCGCTCAACGAGCGGATGCGCAGCAGCGGCAGCAGTCAAGACAAAGATCGCTAAGTCGCTTCAACGCAAGCGCATAAAAAAGAGATTGACGCAAATCAACGCCAGGGCGAATGAGGCAAGCACTATCGCTACTCTTGTCAGCTTAGATCCGTCGCTTTCGGCGTTCTTGGTTTGTTGATCTTTCTTGATCTCGGCCGCATCCATCTCGCGCACTATTTTCCTGATTTTGACCATGAGCACTCGCCCCCCGCCGTCTTTGATGATGTTCGCGGCATCGTCGAAGCCTTTTTGTTTGCGCAGCATGACGATTTTTTCCAGTCGTTCGAGTTTTTCGCGAATTAGTGGTTCTAATTCTTGCAGCTTCGCAGTTTGATCGGGATCGTCAGTCAAAAGGTCACCCAGTTCGCGCGTGTGTCCTTCGATTTTCGGTGATGACGTGAAATAAAGACTGAGAAATTCGTCTTTGCCTGTGATCGTGAAACCCCGCACGCTGGTTTCGGCTTCGGTCACATCAGAAAGAATTTGATTGATTTTGTCGTGCACTTTATGTTCGTGCACGATCTGCGTGTTTTGCTCGGTCAATAACTGAGTTTGTGCGTAAGCCATGAATGCCACCACCGACGTCGGCGTCAACGCACAAATCACGAGAGCAATGGCTTTGAGATCAAACATTCGATTTTCAGTCCCTATCTTTGTTCACCCGGCCCAATCTTAGTCACTCGCCTCTGACTGCCTCCACTCATGCTCCAATCCGCATCGCTCTTGCAATCGACCGTCGATTCATCTTAGGCAAATAAACACCGGAGAGGAGCATGACATAGCCGACCAGAAAAAAGAGAAGATACGGCAAATACAAAATTGATTTGTTGCTGTAAATCGCCGAAGGATCGAGGAAGAACAGTGAAACGGCCATGACAAAGGCACCAAAATTAGCGAGAAGCACCGGCGCGAAATTATTTTCTTTGGCTTTTTTGATCGTCGCCATGCCTTCGACATGGGCGCTGACTGATATTGTCTCGAGAGACGGAGTGACCAGCAATTTTAGTGTGATTGAATCTTTGGCATTGAGCAAAATCGGCCGCAGTAGCACTTCGCTGCCATCGACCCGTTCCACGATCGACAGATTATCTGTGCTTGTAGCCAGTCGCTGTGCAAGATCTGGTGGATTGGTGGCACTGACTTCGGCGAGCAAGATTTTGGTTTGACCGCCGCAAACAAGAGCAAATTTGCCGGCAAATTCTTGCGATCTGATTGGCACATTGCCTGAATTCGATAATTTAACCATGGCCAGATTGCAATTGTGCACGGTCTCTCCGTGACAGGTAATCTGGACCTCATCCTTGACCTCTTCCTGCAGTGAAAATAGCGGTGTGTTTGTCAAGATTTCAAATGACATCTCTTTCGTGCGCAAATTAAGCAACCACAAAACCAGGGATACTGCTATCCCTGAACTTGTGACGATCGGCGCCAGATAGCGCGGATCAGCAAAAAACTGTGACATCCCTGCCCACCCCCCAGTGTTCTATTTAAGAATATGCCACGAGACCTGCCCGAGTCATTGCGCTTTTGCTAAAGTGCTTCTGTTGAACCTACAACGGTTGGCTGGCGGGTGTCTGGTTGGCATGCACTATCCTGAAAATTCATGAGCGGAAGAAGATAAGTTACAAACGTAATTTGTCTCTGCTCATGCTCATTTGTCTTCTGGCGCCTGTTGGGGCAGAGTGCGCCATAGCCGACGAGCCGGCTGGACAGATGAGCAGCGGCCTGGGAATTGCAACCAGTGCCGCTGATCTTGTAATCAGCTCCGCCCGCATACCGGAGCGACCGGGTCTTTTAGAAAACGACAGCAGCGATTCGACAGATTCGAAGATGAATTTGCTTGCGGCCATTAACCTGCCTGACAATGCATCTGCTCGACTAGCCGATCTAGACGATCGAATTCTGACGAAAGAAATCGAATTGGAACAGCTCAATGTTCACTTTCGCATGGAAACTGCCCTGGTCAGCAAATGGCGCCAACGTCGCCTTTACGCTTATGGATTGACCAATGCATTTTTGACGGAAGGCAGTCTGCTCGAGCAAATGCCGATTCGTTATCAACTCAGTCAGCCTGTGCATATGCCACCAGCGGCGGCGGCTCTATCTTCTACCAACCAGAATAAACTAAGAATTTCACTGACAAGAATGAGGGCGCAGAAAAATCGGGGACGTTTTGCTTTCGCCAGCGAACAACAATTGACCGGAAATTTTATTGGTATCGCCGGCGACACCTGCGAATTCAGTCTCAATTTTTTAAAATATCTGCGTTTGCGCCACGACGGCATGAATCCCGGCGCGTACCACAGGCGAATGAAAGTTCTAGCTGCGGAATTGGATCGTCTGCTGGCTGAACGAAATGATTTGCTAGCTCAACCGGCTGTATTATCACAGCCTGAGCTTAATGTTGCTGTGGCTGAAGGCAAGCTTTTGAAAGACATTCGGGACTGTGGGCTTTTTGAATACCAGGAATTTCATGCAGCTACGAAAAATTTCTGGGTCTTGCAGAATATGGCTTTCTTGCTTGATTTTACAAAGAATTCAACGTCGGCTGCCGCTAATTTGTACGGGCTCACGGGCAATCATCGAAGAAGACCTCGGTATCAAGGGGGCAGTGGTGTTCTTTCGATAATTTCTGGAGCGATTGTTTTTGTCACCCCGATTGTCGGTCGGGTTACAGGTAATTATTCGGGTGTCGCTGCCAGACATTTGGTCTCGAAAGAGCTGGTCAATGTCGAACGAATTGACACCAATCGCTTCCTGGCTGATCGCAAACAATTGGCAGCGCTGGCCGCCGCGGGCCAAGATACCGGCGACGTCTCCGCCGATACGAGCAAGCGTCTGACCGCGCGCCTGGCTGTCTACGAGCAGGAACAGGAATTACTGACGAAGATGGAGCGCTATTTCAAATCACAGCGCAGCCGGGCTCGCAGCTCACTGGTCGAGAATGTGGCATTCGCTTCCATCGTCGCCCCGGCAAGAACCACCAGTGGCATCACGAGCGTGATCGGAGGCTGGCGTTACTGGCAAGACCCGGACGTTCACAACGGTCTATATGCTGCCGGAACAACTGCTTACGCGGCCGGCAATGCCGTTGGTTTGCTTGAAACTAGTCGGTTAGCGATAACCACCGAGTTTAACAATGCCAAATTAAACCGCCAGCACGCTCTGCCAAAGCAGGTGCTCTCCGACCGCTTGGAGCGCCTGGGCAAGATGAGCGCGCTAATCAAGCAATAAGGTTAGACTTAATCGTAGGGGCTGACTGGGCGTCAGTCCTTCAGGGCAAAAAGCTATGGGGAAAAGCATCAAGCGATGAGCCACGACAAACAATGAGCCTAAACGAACATGAGCACTGACAAAAAAATTGTCATCTCTACGGATAATGTATATTGGCGTACGACTTTTCGCATCTTGCTTTTGCTGATGCCGTACTGGCTTCTGTATGGTGGCTATTGTTTCTTCGTCTTACTCGCGACGCTATTTAACCCCTGGAGCAGATCCGACTTCTATTTTAGAGATACACTACAACTGCTTTCAGTACCGGCATTTTTTGTCTGCTCGGCGATTTTTCTTGTTTGCCGAACCAATTATCTTCGCCTTAACAACCAGTTTCTGCGCTTGCCGTGGCTATGTTCGATTCCGCTGGCACAGCTCGAACAGGTGTCGCCTGTTTTTAATGACGGCAAAGTCACTCATATTCAATTTCTGTACGGATGGGGGCGTAGTGTCATTTTTCCAACCAGTCGATTGGATGGCAATCGACTCGACACCTTGATCAAGGAACTCAAAATTCGCTGCCAGCCCGGGATTATTTCGCAAGAACTGGAGCAGATTCGCGATCAAAAAGATGAGGTGGTGCCGGATCACAATTACTCTATCAACTACCGCAGTCGTCAGGGAATGCAGAGGTTTTTCAAAGTATTTGTATCGTTCGAGAAGCAGTTCTGGCGAGCCTGGATGCTTGTGTTTATAGCACCGACGCTGATCTTAGTGCCTTTTGCATTGATGCTGCTCTACAAATTCGCCACTGGTAATTCTTGGGATCAACACTGGCAAGATAACTTGACCAGCTTCTTTAACATTCTGGAAGAAGGAGGTGTGAAGCCATTTCTGACCGGCGTCAACAACTACTATAATTTTATGAACAATCCGCTTCTTGGCTTTGGCGGATCGCTCGTAATTTTGAGTTGCCTGTATGCAATTGTCAAGATTTTGTTTCAACCAAATCATCTTTACCTTTCGCCGTCAGGCTTGTCCTTGCGAGTGAAAGTATTTAGACGCGTCTACATGGAGAAGATGGTCGCCTGGTCTGACATTACTGAATTCGGTTTGTTTAAGCCTCACAATTCGACTGACACAGAACACTGGTCGATCAAAGTCGGTCGAGTTTCTGGGGAACCTGTGCTTCTGAAATTCGGCGCTATTTCGACCGAGGCTGACAGGCGAAAATTTATTGCGGGTATTGACCGTTATGCCGCTCATGCGAAACGAGATGCCGAACTTCTGCAAGCCCTAGCCCCCGCGAATAAGCGTAGTTACACCGAGTTGTGGTTGCAATCATTGGCTGCCCCGACTGAGAGAAAAAATTTGGTGCCTCTGGTTGACGGACAGTCTCTGGCAGAGGGTCGATACAAAATCGAGAATCAATTGGGTGTCGGTGGACAGGGTATAGCCTATCTCGCATGCGATAGTTTCGCGCCGTCTCCGGGAGTTGAAGCCGAGGCCGGCCAAAAGATAGTCTTGAAGGAATTCGTCTTGCCGGTGCATGTAGAAAAGAAGGTAAGACAAAAAGCGCTCGAACGTTTTCAGCAAGAATCGGATATTCTTCGCGGACTCGATCATCCTGGCATCGTTAAAGTCGTTGACAATTTTGTTGAAGATCATCGAGGTTATCTCGTACTTGAACATATCGATGGCAAGTCTTTGCGCACCCTTGTGGACGAGGGGGGCGCCATGAATGAGGAGCGCGTGCTTGAGTTATTGGAGCAGATGCTTTCGATCCTCGAGTACGTGCACGGACTTTCACCACCCCTGGTGCACAGAGATTTTACGCCTGACAATTTGATTCTCGACAAACGCGGTGTTTTGAAATTGATTGACTTCAATGTCGCTCAACAAATGCAAAAGGGAGGCACCGCAAATGTGGTAGGCAAACACTCATATTTGCCGCCTGAGCAATTTCGAGGACGGCCAAGCACTCGCAGTGACATCTATGCGCTTGGCTGCACTTTGTATTTCTTGGTCAAAGGGCATGACCCTGAACCTTTGACCCGATCTGTTCTCAGCGGATCTTTCAATCAGGTGCTTAAAGAGATCATCGAAAATTGCACGGTGCTCGATGAAAACGAACGCTACAGCAGTGCTTCCGATATTCGACAGACTCTATCGAACGCTCTCAGGGCAATGACTTTAGTTCGTGAGGTCGAAAGTGGCTGACCTCGAGATCACTGTGCGCTACAAAAGCCTGCCAGCAAGGTTAGTCTACATCGTCTGTATGATGTCGTTACCACTATGGGGAGTGTTGGCACCTTGTGCCCTGGTTTTCTTCGTCTTTTGTAATCTGTTTGTCTTTTTTTGTACTGGCATCGCTGATGGTTCTTTATTTCCTTTTCTTCAAGATTGTTTGCGCGTCTGGCTTGACTTTTCATTAGTCACCGTTTTTGGTGCAATTTTAACTGTAATTTCTGGTGATACACAAATTTCGTTAACTAGAGATGGGCTCTCTTTGCCAACGGCGATCGTCCCCACTGTTGGCCTGCGCAAGCAGATTCCCTGGACGGCGATCGATAGCGTGCAAGTCAATGGTACTGGTGCTTCAGCCGTGATCCGCTTCAAAGGCGCGAAAACCAATTTCCAATTAAAACTGAAAGAACTAGAGAAAGATCAATTGGAACAATTATTGCTGGCTGTGCAATTGTGGGGTGGTGATTGCGAACGGAATATGGCGCTGCTCGAGCTGCAGGACAACATGCAAGATCATAACCAGGAAAAATTGAGCTATACCGCAATGTGGGAGGAAGAGCTCTCCAGGCGGTTCTCTACCACTGCATTTGTGCCGCTGGAACCTGGGCATATACTTTATTCGGGCAAATTGAAGGTGATCCGACAATTGTCTTTTGGCGGTCTTTCTGCCATTTATTTGTGTCAAAAAGACAATCAGGAACTTCTTGTCCTCAAAGAATCAGTTGTTCCAGCCTCTCAAAGCGATGTATTGAGAGAAAAAGCAGCCCAGATGTTTCAGCGCGAAGCTGGCTTTCTGATCAAGCTCGAACACCCGCGTCTGGTGAAAGTTCTGGATCACTTCACCGAAAGCAATCGCAGTTATTTATTGATGCAATACATCAACGGTCAGGATTTGCGACAACTGGTTTTGCAGCATGGCAAACAGCCTGAGGCGCAAGTAGTACGGTGGGCGAGGCAAATCGGTGAGATCCTTGCCTATCTGCACAGTCAAAACCCGCCTGTTGTACACAGAGACTTCACGCCCGACAATTTGATGCTGCGCGATGACGGCACGCTTGTGCTTATTGATATCAGCGTAGCTGAATGCCGCATGGATACAAATATCTCCAACTGTGCCGGCAAGCATGCCTACACGCCGCCGGAGCAGTTCAGAGGAGAAGCGACCGGGCAAAGCGACATTTACGCGGCTGGCTGCACGCTCTACTTCCTGCTTACAGGGCGAGATCCGGCTCCGATCACGCGATCATCAATCACCGCAGATGGTATCAGCAGCCAGATGAGTAAGATAGTCGAA
>CAJCHQ010000031.1 GCA_903970295.1 Bryobacterales bacterium | reverse complement strand
TGCATCGGGATTGGTCTCGTTCGATTTCAAAACCTGTTTCACAAGCAAAAGTGCTTCCGTGCGCTTGCCTTGTTTATCAAGCGCACGCGCTAGAATCAGCTTGCCTTCAGCATTTTCAGGATTGATATCCAGCGCCTTTTTCTCTTCCAGAATGGCTGCATCAACATCGCCATTCATTAATAACGCACGACCTAATCGACTGTGACTGTCGTCATTATCCGGATCAAGTTTCAACGCTGTTTGGGCGGCCTGAACGGCCAGCGACACATCACCTTTAGCCATTGCGGCATCAGCTAAGACCCGACTGCCGGCTGGCTCAGTCGGGTCCAGTGTGACGGCTTTTTGAGCTTCAGCGATAGCATCGTCAAATCGATTCTTATGCACAAGGGCATTCGCGAGCACATAATGAGCGATAGTATTTTTTGGATCGAGCGCAAGCGTTTTATTTAGAACTTCGATTGCGTCGTCGTAGCGACCTTTCTCGTTCAGGATAACCCCGAGATTGTTGGTGGCAGTGGCGCTTTTAGGATCGAGTCTGCTAGCTTCGCGATATTCCGTTTCAGCTTTTGTGTAGTCACCGGCTTTGAAATATTCATTGCCGCTAACCAGATAATCGGTGGAGCTTTTCACCTTGATACCACATGCAGTGGCAAGACAAGAACACAGAGCCAAGGTTAGAGCTATTTTGCTCCGGTCCGTCACTTTCCGTCGGTATATACAAGAGAGAGACAAACGACCCAAATTACATGCTCGTGAAGGCAAAAACGCCCGCTCACGCTCCTTAGAACCTTTGGGAATTGTAACACGACGCCTGGTTGCAGACCGGTCGGCTAGCTTTCCTGAGCGACTTTGGCTGCTTTTGCAAGACTCTTCTCAGGCAGAGGGACATTCTTTATGTGCAACTCCTGCAACTGCTCTGGTGATGCCGCTGATGGTGCACCAGTCATCAAGCAACCGCCCGATTGCGTCTTCGGAAAAGCGATAACTTCACGAATGGATTTGCAACCAGCAAGCAGCATTGCCAACCGATCAAGTCCCAGAGCTATTCCACCATGCGGCGGAGCACCTGACTCCAGAGCCTCGAGCAAGAAGCCAAACTTCTCTCTAGCGACATCACGATCGAGTCCGATGGCGGCGAAAGCGCGTGATTGCAGTTCCTGACTATGAATTCTGATTGAACCGCCACCTACCTCGACGCCGTTGTAAACGATGTCATACGCTCTTGCTCGTGCGCGCTCGGGCTCTGTTTCGAGAAGATCCAGATCTTCCAATCTTGGACTCGTGAACGGATGATGCACTGCCATTAAGCGATTCTGCTCTTCGTCGAACTCGAATAGTGGAAAGTCCACAACCCACAAAAGGTTATGTTTGCCTTCGTCAATAAGTTTCAATTCTTCGCCCAACTTGAGGCGCAATCTTCCAAAAACCGTAGAGCAAGCCTTCGCCGAATCAGCCATTATCAACAGTACGTCGCCGGTCGTTGCTCCACTCAAAGTTTTTAGTTGCTCAATCTCCTCAGGTTTGAGGAATTTCTCAACACCAGAAGAACGCGTTCCCTGCTCGCTGAATGAGAACCATACAAGCCCTTTTGCACCATTCAGTTTGCAGAAGTCTTGCCAGGTATCGAGCTGTTTTCTCGAGGTCGTATCAGCGCCGCCTGGAAGTCTAATACCTACAATCTTTCCACCATTCTCTACAGCGCCTTTGAAGACTTTGAACTCGCAAGTTTCGCCAACCTTTGAAAGATCCGAGATTTCCAAACCAAATCTGGTGTCCGGCTTATCAGAGCCATACTTGGACATGGCTTCGGCGTAGCTTAGACGAACGAACGGAGGCTTCAGCTCGACTCCGATACAAGCGAATGCTTGCACCAGGATGCCTTCAGTAATTCCAATAATCTGCTCTTCATCGGTGAAAGCCATCTCGATGTCCACCTGAGTGAATTCAGGTTGGCGATCTGCGCGCAAATCTTCGTCTCTAAAGCAGCGCGCAATCTGGTAGTAGCGTTCAATGCCGCTAATCATCAGGGTTTGCTTGAACAGCTGCGGCGACTGAGGCAACGCGTACCAGTTAGAGGGATTCAGACGGCTCGGTACAAGAAAGTCGCGAGCGCCCTCGGGAGTAGCTTTTGTCAGAATCGGAGTTTCAACCTCGATAAATCCGTTGTCGTCCAGATGCCTGCGGATAGAACGGCTGATACTGTGGCGCAACACCAGATTGTTGTGCATTTCCGGTCGGCGCAAGTCAAGATAGCGATACTTCAAACGAAGGGCTTCATCTACTTGAACTGCCTGTTCTAGCTGGAAAGGTAGGGGTCGACAAGTGTTCAAAATCTCAACGCTATCCGGATAGATCTCAACGCTTCCGGTGGATGATTCCTTATTTTCAGAGCCTTCTGGGCGAACAGTGACCGTTCCTTGAACAGCGACTACGTATTCGACTTTGACGGTGGACAGAACTTTGTGCACTTCTTGATTACGAAGTGGGTCGGCAGCGATCTGTATGCGTCCAGACCCATCGCGCAATTCGATAAAAATCAAACCGCCGAGATCTCGACTGACATGGACCCACCCTGCCACGCACACTTCGGAACCGATGTCAGCACCAGTCAAAGTGCCGCAACCGCGGTTACGTTTCAAAGCCGCCGTTTTCAATTTCTTCTCCCCGGATTCGTATACAAGACCGATATTCTATCCGAGCTTAGTGGGCATAAGTAGCGTCATTGATCTGCAAAGTGTAGACTTGAGATAGTATTGTTACCGTTAGTACCGTTGGAAGGTTTCAGATGTTGCTCCCAGATCTTAACCAGCCTGCATCCATTGCCATAGGGGTGTTTCTTATCGTTTTGGGATGTTCGTTCGGCTGGAAATGCTACCAGGCCCTGATTAAAGGACGATTGTTAATCTGGAGAGGCTGGCTGCCTTTCACGCTTATCTCCCCATTCGTGAACCACTTACCACCAGGCAAAAACTCACTTTTACAGTGGAAAGAAGCCATGTGGATCCACGTCGTCATGGGACCACTTTTCTTCTTTATAATGGTTCTCAGCATCGCGGCAGGAATCGATTACATCGGATTCCCTGGCACTGAAACAGTCAATGGTGCAATGACCGGCTTCAGACTCGGAGCTCCTCCAGCGATCGTATTCAACAAACGCACAGGCTACGCTTTCCCCTTCGTACCACATGCAGTCGCCCACTTCAGCAAGCTGCTGGGCGGGAAGATCGGTCTCGATAAGAAGCAGACCTATTACGATAGCGACGAAATGGTCCACGGTTCTGACGGTAAGGACCATAGCAAGGGCAACTA
>CAJCHQ010000030.1 GCA_903970295.1 Bryobacterales bacterium | reverse complement strand
ACGATCCTGAGGACCCAAGCCAATGCTATTAGCCACAGCACCCCAATGGTCCTCTCCAGGACTCTCTTCGCAAAAACTGGATCGTGGAAAAAGTTGCCGCTGACTGCAAATAAAAACAACGTAACTGGATCAGGATTTTGCAAAGAGCCTGTTTTTATCCATGTTAATAAGTGGATCGCGACAAGGCTGAGGGTTGCAAATGCAATCAAAAGTAGTGGCTTCAAACCTAGCGTGACAAGCTTGAAAGTCAGCGAACCATCGATCTGCAAGCTAGCTATGATTGGTTTGCGTAAATAGAAACCGATAGCGCCGCAAAGGATAGACGACATCAATACCTGCACCGAATTCTGAGACCACGTTTCAATCAAATAGAAAACTGATAGCGTTAGCCAGAGTCCAGAAAGTGACTTCTGAATTTTGTCGCTAACTGTTTTGTGCACCTTCACTGCTCGATAGATTCCCACGCATATCATCACTAGCCAGAAAAGTGCTGAAAGCAACACTGGTACTGATTTTTTCGCTCTATCAAACTCATAATTAGATAATAACAGTGCAGATTCCTGGTCTCGCCCGAATGAATCGTAATAGTCCGCTCTTATTTGATCGAACAGAGGCGTTTTATGAAATGCATGCAACTGCTTACGAACAACGTGCAGAATTTGATCCTCAGCGACGATGCGTGGACCAAATAACATGTTATATACGAAGCTTCCAAAAATGCTCGATGGAACCTCATATTGCTGCCCAATCTGCGTGGCATAGAGGAATGTGGGATCCTTTTGGAACATGTCAGTTCCCCACTCTCTCATTGCAATGAAGACGGTGCTATTTTCGCGCGAAAACTCGCTGAACGTCAGGACCAGAGCCAGATTGTTCCCTTTGGAGATGCGAGCGGCTAATGGCAGTTTGGCCGAATGTACAGGGAGAACTGCATAGTCATCAGGCGGGTCTGTTGATTCAATGTCAAACGAGTGAGGCCTCACGAAAAAAGCCAGCACAAAGCAAACCGCCAACAGGAGAACGGTAGCAATAGCGGTATATCGTAATTTGTGTGACATCGGCTGAAATCTGCCCTAGTCAGTCAAGTATACGCTCTATAGCCTGCTTCCGATGCTGACGAGGACAGGATGTAGTGCGGCTTTACAATAAGCTGGCTGTCATAAAGCCGTATCCGCACTGAGTAGCCCATCGAGCAAGCAATAGCGGCAAATTCACTTTGCATAAAAATCGCCTAATTGAAGGTTTTGAAATTGTGGTCCTCAATCTCAAGCCTAACGTGCTAACATCCCATGCTCTACTTCACCCTCATTGAACTCGGCGTGGATAGTCATTCCGAGGCTAATCTCGTTCTAATTGGTTTGGAATGTATTGCCACTACCGGTGGTGCTATTCTAGTAAGAGATTTGAGCGGATTGAATTCGGATTGTTTGGAGAATTGACAGGTAGTGGATTTTTGTATTGCAACAATAATTGCCTCTTCAATTGTGCACTACTCGACGTTTCGTACAGTCTAGTTGTCAAAAGTATAACTTTAACTATTGTTGGACTTACGACTAGTCTTGCTTTCGAATTGTGTTCCAGTCAAAAATTAAACAGTACGGCGACTGGACAATTACACGATTTGAATATTTAAATCGTCGACAATACGACTGTCATCCAGGCGGCTGTAGTCTTTTAGTAAACTGACAATTTTCCCACAGGGATAATCGATCCACGAGTCAGGTGCGTTTTCATAGTGGAATAACGGGCTGATTTACGACTGCTCAGCACCGGAATACTTATAGAGGCTGATTCATCAAAAAATGCTATTGCCGGGCGAGCCTATTGGAGAGCTGCAAAAATTAGACCAGTTGAGATTGAGCCGGGATCTATACATTTGCCCTATCCTCACTGCTTCGCGTTGTCAAATTGTCGACCATACGACTGTAAGAATAGTTGCAGTTCGGCTTGAGTGCTCAAGATGATACTCTAAAAGAAATTTCTACCCTAAATTGCTCTTCCTGGGGATACAAGTGTTCAGCCTATACGCCGTCTTTGGACTTGCAGAAAACTCTTCGGAGCAAGCGGTAGAGCACACCTATAATCTTTTGAAAAAGAGACTGGATTCTGCCACCACGGCCGGTGGTGACAATCCTGTAGCAGAAAAGCAAAAGGCGAAAGTTTTGCTAGTTTTGGATAAGGCATTTAAAGTTCTTAAAAACCCAGCTGCTAAGAAGTCTTATCAGAATCAACGCGATACTGCGAGCACTGAAGTCATTTCGGACACGCATCCGAGGCTTGGGCAACTTTGTGTGACTTCGGGAATCATCACAGTTGAACAGCTTGCTGAAGCTGTTGATAGTCAAATCCAATCCGGCATGGCCTTAGGTGAAGTCTTGCAAGACATGCAATTCATAACGCAACACGAGCTAGATGGATTATTGATGGGACAGCAATTGATCGACTCTCCCAGCGCTGTTACAGATCCAACTGCAATGCGTCTGGTCTCTCTTGGTTTAATTACGGAAGACATGGGATTGATTGCTCAGATGGAAAGTAAAAGCACAAGTCGAGCCATCAAAGAGATCATGAGCCGACATGGGTGGGTGGACCCGGCAAT
>CAJCHQ010000029.1 GCA_903970295.1 Bryobacterales bacterium | reverse complement strand
TGCGCAGACAGAACAAAATCACAGTGACAATCAGGAGAAGGCGGGGCATAGACTGCACCGAGCGGGCATCACCGGCTTGCAAGGCTGGGCTTGCAGTGGGAGCAGTTTCAGTCTGAGGCATAGGTCAGTTCTCTCCGATTCATGACATAAATTGCCAGCACCAATGCTAGTGCCAAGTTCGAAAGATAAGTAGTGATGATCAACCAATCGACACCACTCTGAAATATCTCGGCCAGGCTCGCTCTGTTGCCGAGAAAAGGCAATAAAAAGTTTCCGGTTTTAGACATAACCGGAATCAATGCGTTGAAAACAGTCGCCCCCAAATTAGCACCGTGAGAGCCGGCGGCAATCGGTTCATGCGCTCCAAATTGCAACATAGCCACGACAATAGCCAGAGTCAGAAGCCAGATGCCAGTGCCGGCAAAGGAGCCTGACTTCAAGGCAGAAAACAAAATCATCACCGCGGCAGTGCCAAAACTGACAAAAAGAATATCAGCGCTGGCCACGAGCAGCCCCTGATTAGAGAAAGTAGCAGGACTGAAAATCAGAAATAGCAAATGAATGATCAAACATTGCGCGAGCGAAAGAACGATTGCAGCTATTGAAAGCGTCAACCACTTCGAGAACACATAATTAGCCCGACTGAGGGGCCGGGCAAATACCAATGGCAAAACGCCCGAGCTGAGATCTCGGCCGATGATGCCCGTGCCCAGAATGACAGCAAAAAGCAAGTCTCCGTTTGATGACAGTATTTGATACTCAGTGATCTGGTTGGCAGCAACAAGCAATCCGAGCACACACGACCCGATACTACCTACAAAGACTAGACCCACAGCGATCCAAATCAAAGGAGAGCTAAGCCAATGCTTGATCGTAGCGACAAAAATTGGTTTACTAATCATTGGTGCTCTCCACGAAAAACCTCTCGAGGCGACCTTGTTCGCGTGTCGCTTCGACCAGAGGCAAACCTTTTTCCACAACTTGTTTGAGCAGCGATTTCGCTTCTAGATTGGTCGTCACTTCGAAACGCGCGAAATCGGTACCATGACTCAAGAGCGTAATACCAGGATGTCCAGAAAAAGACTCCACATCGGCAGCCGCGATGCCACCATCTGCGGGGGCAAAGCGCAAAAGAAGAATACGCTGCTCATCTCCAGTTGTCTGCAAGTTTTCCAGCGCTTGCACTTTGCCGGCGCGCACAAAAGCAACGCGGTCGCAGACTTTTTCCACTTGGTCTAATTGATGAGAATTGAGTATGATCGTCATGCCGTCCGCTTTGAGCTCGCTCAAAAGACGCCTGATCGAGAGCACGCCGCCGGGATCGATGCCTGAGGCAGGCTCATCCAGAAGCAAATATCGGGGCTTGCCGACCAGGGCTTGCGCCAGGCCCAAACGCTGCAACATGCCACGCGAATATTTGGAGAGATGCACGCCCCATGATTTCGGTTCCAGCTCGACCCGCGAAAGCAAAGTCTCGATATCCTGGCGTCGCCCTTGATCAGGCTGCTGCGCGAGCGCATGGTGGAATTCCATAAATTGGTAACCGGTCATCCACCGATCGAAATTCAACCTCTCCGGAAGATAACCGATGCGACGTCTCACTCCGACAGTGTTGGGAGAAAGACCGTCGATTTTGACACTGCCACTGTTGGGAAATACGAAGCCCAGAAGGCAACTCATGAGAGTCGTTTTTCCAGCACCGTTCGGACCAATCACCCCGAACGCTTCGCCGGGATCAATCGACAAAGACAAGCCATCCAGTGCATTGACCTGGACGTCGCCGGCACCGGGCAACAAAGCGAACAGGCCTCCGCCGCGGCGAGACTTATATGTTTTGATCAAGCTGTCGACTTTAATGCCGGTGCCGCTATCCATTCTTCAATCCGATCCCTGCCAGACATGAAATGCTAACAGACTGAAATCGGGGCGCGGCAAAGACAACAGCGATCATGTCTATTTTTTTTGCTTTTTCTTTTTCACAAACAGCTGAGCGATCGGCTCGTCACAGAACATATGGTGACTGAGGATCGCCTGACAATCGGTTTCCGAGACTTCGCCGTATTTGACAGCATCCGGTTTCACAGCCACGGCTGGAGCGTGTCCGCACAAGCCAAGGCAGTCAACTTTTTTAACCTTGTAGTAATCCTCTAGCTCATTCTCCCTGACGGCTTTCTTGAAAGTTTTGAAAAGCTTGTCGCCGCCCTCGCGCAGGCAAGATTTGCCCTCAGTACAGACTAATAATTTCTTGCGGCAGCTCATAGACACCATGCTCTTTGGTTGTCAATGATAACGGTGAGGGCAAAGATGTTCCTGGCGGACGAGAAAGATATATCGTTTATTTAAGCCCTTCCCCGAAAGTTAGTACTAGAGAGACTGCGCCATCCCGAAAAAAACGAGATTGGTTGAGTGAATTTTGGGAAAATCTGACGCAGACGCCAGTCAGGCACCCAAATAATTTCACAATTTTCTTAAACGAAGAATTCCAGCTATTTTTCTTATTTGGCACAAAACCACGCAAAGAAGACCACTCACAGCCCGTGACCGACGGGATATCTGACACCCCTGGCCCTGTGAACATTTCTTCGGTGTCCACACTTTTGGTAAGCAGAGAAAGTCTCAATCAGCCAAACTAGATCTTGAAATGGATCATGCCGGAGCAGTCAAATAATGGAGCAGTTGAGAGTACCTGAAATCATGGACGACCCTCGTCTTGAACCCGAACTCCATCAAGCGGCTTTGCGCGGACTGGAACGCTTAAATACGTTCAGCAACAGCCTGAAGGTGATCAGCCAACCGATTGAAGCTTTATCTAAAAAATTGAACCGGCGCCCGCTGCGAGTTCTTGACATAGCGAGCGGCGGCGGCGATCTGCCACTTGGACTGGCAGCTAGAGCAGCTCGAGCGGGCCTGCCACTGGAAGTAGTCGGCAGTGACTGTAGCAGCACAGCGATAGCTTTCGCTCAGGCGAGAGCCAAAAAGTCGAAGCAGAATGTCAAATTTATACGCCTGAATATTTTGCATGATCAACTGCCAACTGATTTCGATGTTATTTGCACTTCTTTGTTCACGCATCACTTGGATCCGCCGGAAGTGATTTCGCTCTTACAGAAAGCGCATCAGGCAAGCCGTTCGCTAGTGATTGTCAATGATCTGGAACGTTCGCCAATCAATTTTGGCTTAGTCTGGATCGCCACCCGTTTACTTTCTCGCAGTCACGTAGTCTGGCATGATGGACCAGTCTCAGTCAGAGCCGCTTATACTCAGAGCGAGTTCCGGGAACTAGCTGGAAAAGCCGGAATAAAAGATTTCGAGATCAGTGAAAAATTTCCCTGCCGCTTTCAATTCGTGGCCGGCAAATCATGAGTGCCGTTTCTGCCACAATTGATTTCGTCCGG
>CAJCHQ010000028.1 GCA_903970295.1 Bryobacterales bacterium | reverse complement strand
ATCCTCTGTTAGGGACTTTCTTATCTAACCACGCCAATGCTCGCCTATAACGCCTGTGCATAAAGCTTTAATACCGACGAACCAGCTAAAGAAGGTCGCGTTTGATCGTGCTCGATTGCTCGCGTCTGAATATTTCGCGATCGCCCTTTTTTGCCCACAAAACTTCTTTCAAACTGAATTCTTCAGCGCTGGACTGGAGTTCAAACGCCGCGCCCACTGTGCAGTCCCAATCATGCCGCTTCCAGGAGGTCGTGTTCTCTTGCGACCAAAAGCAGCTGTTCGGTTCTTCATCTCTAAGCATTAACCTCTCGCTGGAATACGTTTCCATGACTGTATCGATGTCCGGTATCGCAGTGCGTTCTAAAGGTGATTCAAAGGTTACCTCGGTGCCGTTTCTGTTTCCGGCGCGCAAGTAAGAACTCGATCCGCCGACCCGCTTAACCGGAATGGAAAAAGCTGCTTCCTGGGCAGGAGCTTTGCGCACCGGCACTATCAAGCTCGAATTACCTGAATCGATTGTTAATGTGGCAATCGCAGGCGACGGCCAGACCATCGGCCACATCGTTTCAGATATCGCAGCCCGAATTCTGCTGCCTTTTTTGAAGCGGTGAGCAACCATATAGAGTGGCACCTCGACATCGTAGAAGCGGCCGGGAGTAAGGGGGGTGGGGTGCTCGTGAGAATCGCGATGGGTGAGATTCAAAATGCCATAGCTAACCAGCCACGACTTGCCATCAGGCATTACCTCAGTCAATCGAACGACAAGCTTGGCTACAGGCACATTGGCGCTCACCCGAACGCGCGCGACGGGCTGACCGAAAATCTCAGTATCAAGGTCCAGAGCGCGGGAGTCGAATACGAGAGACTTGGCATCGTCGGCCTGCTGATCGTCCGGTAAGCTCGGCATCCAGTGAGGCTTGCATTGGCCAACAACCTTGTCACCCACTAGCGTGATTGAAAGATGCGATTCTGGAGCTTTCGGCGTCAGCGTATCTTTGTCCAGATGCAATTCCAGCAGTTGCCGATCGGCAGGGGGCCAAGTCGATTCAGCGAACCAGCGCCCGGGAATTTCGGCCGGATACACTTCAGACAAAGTCTGGTAAGGCATGAATGCACGAAACATGGGCTCGTCCATAATGCCGGTATCGAGGCCCTTGAGCCACTGCTGCCACCAACGAACTTCCTCATGGGCCCAATCCAAATTCATGGGTGCGGGCAAATTGGGCATCTGGTGTCCCCATGGTCCAATCAACGCTTTTCGTGGCACTCGAAGCCCGGTCAGCAAGGTTCCAACCGCCTCGGTGTAAGGATCGAGCCAACCGCTCACAACATAGACCGGGCATTTGATCAGGCTGTAATCTACAGCCACAGAGCCGCGCTGCCAATACTCGTCGTATCGCTGATGGGATGTCCATTCTTTCAACAAATTGGGGGTAGCAGCAAGCCGTTCCTGCCACTGCTTTTCCCAATGCGGTCCGCTGATTTGCGGATCCGGCGGTGAGCCCATGATCGACTTGAAGTAGCTACCCCACTTAAAGTTTTCCATCGCCAGACTGCCGCCAATGTAGTGTGCGTCCTGCAAAAAGCGATTATCGACGCAACCCATCGGCATGATCGCCTTGAGAGCTGGAGGGGCCATGGCGGCAATTTGCAGAGAATTGATGCCACCCCAGGAAATGCCGCGCATACCGACATTGCCATTGCACCAGGTCTGTTTCGCCAACCAGGCGATACATTCGACGCCGTCTTCGAGCTCTGTTCGTGAATATTCGTCGGTCATCACTCCGCCTGAATCGCCGGTGCCGCGAATGTCGACCCGCGCGAAAGCAATTCCGTATGGAGCAAGATTGAGGGCTGTGGTGTTGTCGCGCTTGCGGATATCGTCACGCTTGCGATAAGGAAGATATTCCAAAACGACAGGCACAGGTGTTTGAGCTGCGCCCTCTGGAAGCCAGAGCCTGACCCCTAATTTGGTCCCGTCGCTGATTGGAATCCAATCATTCTCGATCACCCGAAAGGGGCGCCGAGCGGGCAGAATCCAGGCAGCGTTTGTGTCGTGTACCGGCGAACTGATTGTGGCCGCGGGGGTCGCCTTTCCCGGCCGCTGAATTACCACGCCTGCGATCAACGCGCTCGTGGCAGAGAGAAAATCACGTCTGGTTAGGGTCACCGAAGTTCAATCACTCATAGGGGTCGAGGAGCATACATTAGCATCGACACCGGCCCGGAATGTGGCACAGTATTCTCATTAATATTTTGCCTTTGAATTCACCAATAAGCTATAGTTCGAAGCTGCTTAGGCGGCTGTGACGCCGGAATCGAGGGGCAACGAACTTGCAGATGCAGCGAAAAGCGCCGGAGTGGCAAAGACTATTCTATATTTCTATTGGCATCGCCCTGACTGGTATTGCAGTTGCAATGTTTGCTCTATTCCGCAGCGGCGGTGAAACAAAGTCGCTCGGTCTCAGGGAGAGTGCACTGCACCGAATCAAACGCGAGGGCGTGATTAAGGTAGCATATGCCGGTTTTCCGCCGTATGCGATTATCAATCCGAATGAAAAGGATGATGACAAACGCCTGAGCGGTTTTGCCGTAGATTTGATCCGAGAGATTGCGGCGCGCAACGTGCCACCACTTAAAATCGAATGGAAAATAATGAACTGGGAAACGGTGAAAGCCGGTCTCGACTCGGGTAAATTTGATGTCGTCGTCGAACCGCTCTATTCTACGGTTCCACGTGCGCTCGAAATGGCTTTTGTCGAACCTTATTCTTACTTTGGATTAGCGCTTGCCGTCGTTCGAAAAGATGATAACCGCTTCCACAAGTTTGCCGATCTCGATCGACCTGATATCACAATCGCGCTTTCGGAAGGCTGGACAACTGGGGAATATGCGAAGTCGTGGTTGCATAAGCCGAAATTCAAAGCGATACCGGTCGGTGGCGACGCTTTCATACAAGTGGACGATGTTTTGTTGGGTCGCTCTGATGTGGCATTAAATGACTCACCAACCGTAGTTCAGTACGCCAAGGCTCACAGCGACAAGGTCAAGGTGTTATTTCTCGATCAGCCACCAGCAGTGGTGCCGGGTGGATTCACCGTGCGCGGGGATGAGCCTGAACTTCTTCAATTTTTCAATACCTGTATGCGTATTTTCAAAGCCGATGGCACGATCACTCGCCTGGACAAGAAATGGCACACCTACGGCTACTTCGTTGAGGAAAAGCTACTTCCCGGCGTTGGATTGTCGGAATACATGAAAGGTCGCTGAGATGGCCTATGACTGGAACTTCAATGTTTTTTCTCAGTATTTGCCTGCCTTCGTAAGCGGCACGCTCGTGACTATCGAGCTGTCGGCTCTTTCTTCTCTAGCCGGCACAGCCGGCGGATTTCTTCTTGGCCCGCTCCTGCGCGTCAAACCAATCGACAGGTTATTGCTTCCCCTAAACGATATGTTAAGGGCCGTGCCGACTCTAGTTCTGATCTTTTTCTTCTACTACTTCCCATACAAAGAAATGCTCGGAATCAGCGCGCCGTCAGCTTTCGGCGCTGCCTGCGCGGCGCTTACACTTTCTCAAGCTGTCTATACTGCCGACATCGTCAGAGCAGCCGTGGATGGTGTTTCGAAAGGCTCCATACTCGGTGCCCGCTCTGTCGGCTTGAAAGAGTCAGCGATTTGGCAGTACATCATAATTCCCGATATATTTCGCCAGATTCTGCCCAGTCTGATCGCTTTCTATATCGGTAACATCCGGCTCTCGAGCCTCGCTTCTGTAATTGGTTGTGAGGACGTCGTATTCGTTGCCAGAATTACAATCGGTCAAAAATTTCGCTCTCTCGAAGCCTGGATTATCGTGGCAGCGATTTTTATTGTGCTTGTTCTGCCACTCACCTGGTTAGCTCGCAAATTGGAGGGCTCTCGATGGCTGAAACGCAGATAGATCCTTTGCCAGCCGCCGAACGCAAACCGCGTCTGCATGCCAAAAATATGAGCTGCACTTTGGGAAACAAGCCGGTGCTTAAAGACGCACAAATGATGCTTAAGGCTGGTGAAACCCTGGCGATAATCGGTCATAGCGGTTGCGGCAAAAGCACGCTTCTGCGCAGCCTCAGTCTCCTTCAGAAGTGCGACGACGGTCGAGCATTCCTGGATGACGAACAATATCTTGCTCACGGCGAGTCGATCTTTGTGACTTGGCAGATTCGCCAGCAAATCGTGATGGTGTTTCAGGATTACAATCTGTTTCCCAATATGACTTGCCTGAAGAACATCACTCTAGCGCTTGAAAAAACCAAAGGCGTGAGGCGAAAAGATGCTGAAGAAAGAGCATTCGAGATGGCCAACAAACTTGGCATCGATGAAGTTTTGCACCGCTATCCGGAGTCTCTTTCAGGAGGGCAGGCACAGCGATTAGCTCTGGCCCGGGCCATGGTTTTGCAGCCAAAAGTTTTGCTGCTCGATGAAATAACTTCAGGACTCGATCCGGAAACGATCATCAACGTCGTAGATGCCATTGGGGAGCTGCGTGCTACCGATTCAACCGGACAATTGGCAATCGTCATCGTAACGCATCTGATGCACTTCGCCGAACAATTTGCCGACCGCATTGCCTTTATGCACGAAGGCTCTATCCACGAAGAACTGCCAGCGCGAGACTTCTTTTCGAATTGCCAGACGGAAGAATCGAAAAAGTTTGTCTCTGCTTTCGATTCTTCCTGGTATTTCGATCGACGAGGATAGTCGGATAATTGGCAGCAAATGTGGTGATTTAGTAGATTCGCGTGATGATCGATCGAATTCGCTCTGCGTAATTTACGCAGCCGATGTCATCGTTGTGTCAACTAGTAAAGTTACGGTAGGCTCATCAATTCACAAGATGATGCAAGAACACACAAGGGCAGCATCGAATCCGAATTTGCCGTCTGCAAAAAGCCGAAATAAGGACAAAATATGAACAGCCAAATAAAAGAGAACAGCATAGCGAAAGCAGAAACTCACCCATCCCCAGTTGCTCTGATCGAGGACGCGCTGACGAATCGTTATGTTGATGGCGCATTGGCGGCGACTATCGCGATTGGTGGTGCGGTCGCTTTTCGCGGCAAGCTTCCCGAAGTAATCGAAGATGGAAAGCTTATCTTCACCGCAGCCAGAAATCTGCTGAAAACAGGCGAAATTCCTAAAGCAACTCATGCGCTCGGCAACCTGGTCAGTGATGATGGATCACGCACCAGCAGTCTGCAAAGAACACTTGCGCAATTCAGGCAAGAGCCATTGATAGTTTCCGCTAAACATCAAGGAGATCTAACCTTGACCATTCCGGAGCAATTGGCACAAAAATCGGAGGCTGCTCTGGCAGGCTCAGCCCGAGCCCGTTCCCGAGCAGCCATTAGTTTGCCCGAAATTACACCAATCCAGGGACCCGACGTCGACATCAGCGCATGGCATTTTAGTCGACCAGTCCTGGTGCGTGGACTTGAATCGCAAGGACTGATGACTGGGCTGACACGTCTCAGCTACGATGATCATTTTGTTTTAAACGCAGCCAATGCAACTGGTCTTCGTGGTAATAGAGCGATCGACAAAGTGCCGGGACTTTCAACCGAACCTGTTGTCAGCGCGCTTTCTTACACGCATGGAAAGTCTGCGAAGTGGTTTGAAACAAACCTTGTCTTCAAGCCGGCAGCAGAAGTGCAGATCACAACCCTTGAACGTGGCACAGACCTGACGGCGAACAAACAGTTCCCGCAGCAAAGTTTTACGAGAACTGGCACTGTATCAGGAGTGCGCATTGAACAAAATGGTGGCATCACTTATTACAATCCAGATGGGTTGTTGACCGAGAGTCCTGATTTTCGCCGAAGATATCAATCAGTGGAAAATATCGCCGGCATGGAGGTGAATCAAGGTTATCTGCAGGGTGTTATTGGTGAGGTGCGTTCATATTGCAGCCATACTAACCAGTATATTCACTGGCGAGTAGGTATTTCGACAGAACACTGGTGGGGAGGGCAGAAGCCGAAAGATGTCGAATACCTGGGCAAGATCGGATACTCCCGGAGATGACCACAATGTGGAATTAGATCGGTGGAACCTGAACGAGATGGTCCACGCAAATTTTCCACTACTTACAATGTCTTAATATGGCAAAGTACAAACACAAAAAAACAACAAAAAACACGAGCGATGCTAGATGGCCAGACGAAAATACTTGCAGACGCAAGTGTTCACTCCGACCATCTAGCAGGGTGTTGAAAAAGTCGTCAACACCCTGCTAGCAAAGCCACAAGTCGTTTTATTCAATTGCCGCCACCTTTGCCGTTCTCCAGCGGGAATTGAATTCAGCGTATAAGTATTCCAGTTCCAAACCCCGCGCTTTGACAAACTCTGCTTGGGCCAGCAAAAGCGCGTAGGCGTCGAAAGGCTTGTTGCCGCCGCCAAGCAGTCCGTGCAATGTATTCAGCAAAGCAAAATGAGCTCTGCGTGAAACCAGCCAGGCTCTCTGATTGGCGACCAACCGCTCTGCCAGTGCTTCGGGCAGGAACTTCATTAGCCACCAAAATTTCGCTTCAGCGGCTAGACTCAGTTTCTGCAAGTACTTGCCGGTGCAGCGCTCCAGATTCTGCCGGCTTTCAGCTTGCGGCAAAAATCCGGATTCGTATCGCCTCTCTTCGTACCATGACACGATTTCGCCAATATCGGCTATATCGCCAGTGGGAACTGGAGCGGGGACACAGTCATTTTCGAGAACAAGAAACATCGTTTCACCTCTCGGGTTAAGTTGAGAAAGTAGAAGCCTGTTACTGCCGCCCCGCTACACCAGACGACAGGGGCGAAGAATCAGACACTTTTCTCCGCGCGACGTCGCGCACAGTTTCCTCCGGGACAGGCACGTCCGGCGGGGATGACGCACAGATGTAATCTTTCCTGATCGTGGCAGAAGCACCGGCTTTGATCATGCTTTTATTGACGTCAGGATCACCGCTCGTCGCAATAACCGGCAGTTTCATCTTGACCAACCAGGGTGTCAAATCCCAGCCGTTAAGAGCACTGTTTTTGAGCTGTCCATCGACCAATGCGACATCGTAACTGTCGCCGTCAAGGACAACTTCGATGCCGTCGGCGTCCATGAGAACCACGACACCGTTGGTGCATCTAGCTCTGACGAACCAGCGCACGGCAAAGCCACGGTCGGTCAGCACCTCTGACATTATTTCACCGAGAAACAGTTCGTCTTCGATGAGTAAAACGCGAAGGGAGTTCATGATGATGTTCCTTTTGGAGCCCTGCCTCTGGCTTATCCAGAGCGTTTTGCAGGAGTTGAAAAATTGCTGCCGTCTTTAAGCAAGTCGTGGAAGCAACCACAACAAGCCGGCGGACAGCAGCGGCGGAAGTCTCAGTGATTCTTGTAATACTGGCGATGATAATGAAAATCATCATCGTCATCGTCGGGGGCGGGCAGAACGGAACTCTGGCTGCCAGCGACTTCGCCGGTGTGTGTGTTCTTCGTAGAACGTATCCCCAGAGTTCGCCGCATCGAGCGTCGAATACGCGCGAGAAAGCTCTTCAGCAGTGAACGTCGGGGAGGGCACATCGGTGCTTGCGGGCGGTGTGAAGCTGAACGTCTGAGTCGCTTCTGGCGTTTCAGTTCACCGCTGACGATGAGAAGGATGACAACGACTGCGACTAGCCACGCGAAAAATGTGCGCATATGAAACTCCTGAGAGTTGCAGCGATGAGCACGATGCCCAGCGCTTATTAAAACACTGCCAGCGGCCGATTCAGACGTCGCGTCGGCTGTAACACCTTTCTGGCGACGAGGAACGTGGTTGAACGCATTAAAGCGATTTCCTCGTCAGTCAGGTCGAAGTCTTCTTTCCACTTGTTGGCGAGGAACTGCAAGGTAGAAGTGTGCACGTCCTGCACAACCATCCCGAGCAACTTGAAAGCCAGCCGATATTCTTCCACCACCACCGCCACATAGTTCTCGCGCAGCTCGCGCACCCAATTGGTCGTGTACATGTACTTGAGCAGCAGGTGGTTGAGCTGGTAGATGGAGTCGAGTTCGCCGTACATGGCTATGAATTCGGCGGCGATTCTAGGGTCGAGACGTGCCATCATCTTGGCGCGAATCGAATCGACGTGCAGAGTCGACTCCTTCGTGTATTCCTCGAGGACCATATCGCGAACTACGACAACACCGCCGACGTTGAGGAGCTCGTGAGCGTCGGCAAGAGATTTGAGAACGCTGGAGATGCCCTCGCCGTAGGTGAAAAATTCGTGTTCGACCGACATGAATTGGACTACGTCGTAGCGGTTTTCATGTTTGAGCAGGTTGCGCAACCATTCGCACACGAATCGAACATTGGTGAGACCGAGTTCGGCTTTCCTAGCGTTAGCTCGCGCTATGAATTCGCTGTCCAGGTCGATGCCCACGAACTGAATGTGCGGAAAAACCTGAGCTAGAGCGAGAGTGATGGTACCGTCAGCGCAACCGACGTCGAGAAAAGTTTGCGCATGGGCAGGGACATATGTTCGCACACGCAGCTTTTCCAGCTCAGACTTCGACATTCGGGCGAGATAACCGGTCGGGTCGGGCATAGCGGCGAAATGCGCGGCAGGGTCATGCGAGGTCTGAGTCATGCGAAGCTCCCGGGCAAAGTTTGGTTGAGACGACACGGACTGCTAATGCGGCGCGCATCAAAAAAAGGAGGCTGCGAAAGCGTCAGGATGGATTGAGGAGTTGGAGATTGTCTCTATGAGAAAAGGAAATGGTTAACTTGTAGCTATCAGATCAAAGACCCTTATTTTCATAACTTCCTGATTTACATATATGCCGTTACACCTGGCAACAAATAGCAAAAGATTACAGGCGCCGAAACGGCTCACGCGATGCCTCGTGCGAACTAGCCGAGCTTCGCTAAGAAAGGGTGGCGACGCTCACGGAACCTTCGCTAACTGGTGGTTTATTGCGTCGAGGGTATATTAGAACAGAGATTCAGACACTTTAAACCGGAGCTAAAATTCATGCCGATGCTCACTGTGCAGGAAAAAACATTCGGCGGCGGCGACAAAGGTCGTTTTCAGCTAGAGTTACCGGACGGAAAATGCTAGGGTTTCACTACTTGACATCGCGCCGCAGCCAATTAAGATTGGCTCCATGCCAACCTTATTCACACTTTCCAGAGCTACATCGGTGATCGAGCGGTTTTTAGCAGCGGTAAGCACTACCCTGCCCCTCCTTGCCATTGTGCTGACCATCTCGTTGCCAACATTGCCCGCACGAGCCCAGGCTACATGGTCCGACGCATTCTCGAGTGCCGTCATTGATGGGATAGACGTGCCCCCACCGTCTAGCATCTATGCCCCTGGAAATTCGTACGCCTCGCGCTATGCAGCCTCTCCGGGCACCGAAATGACTGATTATGAGCCTGGCATCCACGATATCTTCAATAAGATTATGCCGACCCCGGTGGCCGATTGGTGGCAGTGCGAAAAATCCGCAGAAGACTCCAGCTTCGATCCATTTTGTCGAGCCAAGCCAGTAGACCAATACAAGGCTCAGTCTGGTATAACACTTTGGCGAGAAGAGCAGATGCCACTGAGAGTCTACATTTCCTTGAGGGTGACGAGGGCGCGCGATGGGCGTGCGAAAGCCTTAATCCACGAGTGCCTCGACCAATGGGTGAGAGCATCAGACCACATTTTCACCTATGAATTGACAGAAGATTACAGGAATGCCGAGCTCTATTTTTGCCAACATGACAGCTTCAATAATTATTGGGGGGAAACTCTGCATGATTTTGATAAAGGCCGGGTTGAAGCCGCTAAGATTCAGCTGCAAGAACAAACGCTTCTGTATCTGCCTGAACGCAGGTTCAAGGCAGTATGCCTGCATCAAATCGGGCACGCTCTCGGCCTGAGCGATGTGCAATCGAGAAGCTCGGTTATGTCTCAGTACTGCTGTGAATCGAATTGTCCAATCGTTCAAGTTTCCGATTTAGACAAACGCTATATTCTTGACCTCTACGCCTGTCGATTCGATCGCCTGCCGGCAATTTTGCCACCGCTGGCTTCAGAAATGCCAAAAGACAATTAGAGAAGGCGCCCCAATGATGACACTAATAGTGGTGCCATGGCAGTCTAACTAGCGACGATGTCCGCTGCCTGCAGGTCTCGTTTTTAATTTGATAGCACTCGCCTTTGCCCGCACCGGCGTGCTTCCGGTCGGTTTTGGTTGTTTTTCCGGAATAAGCTTGTCTTCAAACAGTGCATGTTGAAGCACTTTCGCCGAAACAACCTTGATGGACTCGATATCTACATCGCCCTCCATAACGCAAAGGTGAAATATGCCGCCGAGCACAGACATGACGACATGAGAAAGAGGCTCGGCATCGTACTGCCGAACAAAATCTTTTTCCATCAAATTTTGCAAGACTTCGGTCATCAGCCGACGGAAAGCTTTTTTGGGACCAGGTTCGCCCGGTCTCTCATTTTCGCCACCTTGTCTGATCAGGCGCAGTAACTCACGCTCTTCGGTGGCAATTCGCGCTGACCAATCGACCAGAATATTGACGCCATTCGGTTTGTCGAGCTTTTTTACTATGACCGCGAATTCGCTGCTCAGCCGCGCGAAGAAGTCTTCGCCGATGGCACTGGCGAGAGCCTCTTTCGAGTCGAAATAGAGATAGAGTGTACCTGGCGCAACCCCCGCCTCCGCGGCTATGTCAGACATTTTCGCGGCGCCGTATCCATCCCGCAGCAAAACCGTGCGAGCTGCATTCAGAATAGCGGTTCCCTTAGCCGGATCAATTTTTCGAGCCATGTTCCAACCGTTCGAGTTGAGCCGCAAACCCAAGATAACAATATTTAACTGGAAAACGCCTGTCAGGTGTTAGCTTTCTCAGCCGAATAGCAAAGATTTAAATTGCCAGTCGCAAATGTCAGATTACCGACAGAGACTGCGGACCAAGTACCCCTCTGCCGATTCTCCTGATTGTTCATTTGTTGATACTTTCTTCACACCTTCGCTGGTGTCACATTCAGTGGCATTGACAGCGAGGTGATTGCAAGCGGTGCTAATCGCACTGCGTAGTGAATAGATGAACATCAGCGCTTCGCCGATCCTTTGGCTGAGACTGCCGATCAAGATGCCGCAGGCGAGAACGATCAACACGTTCCTCAAATTACCAGTAGAAATGGTTGGTTGTTTCGGCTGCAATAGTTTTTTCAACTGCGCAGGTGCTTCCGAACGTCCCGCCAGCACAACGGTGGGAAGGGAGCCGTGCTCGCTGGACCTCGATTTAAGCAAACTAGAGATGGAGGGAACTGCACTCACCAATGCCTGAATCGTCGAAGCAAGTGCGGAAATCGCTGCTAGCGATTGCAATCCTTGCACCGCAACCCCGGCACCGGGCTGAGTTATATGAGCCCAGGCCAGCATCGACAGCATTTGAATCTCTGCCAGATGCGCCGAGACTACCCCGGACAGCAGATAGAGAAAGGCAGCTACTGCCAACAGCCGCAGCCCCTGATATCTGCAATCGACGTTGTTGAGGGCGGTCA
>CAJCHQ010000027.1 GCA_903970295.1 Bryobacterales bacterium | reverse complement strand
ATGTCTGTTTCGACCGTGGTCGGTAACGCCTGATTCTGTCTGAGAGTACGCAGACTCTGAACGATGAACATACTCAATTCAGTGATCGACACCTGCGCGGTCGGTGTGGCCATTTCCAGGTCAATTCTGAGGACGACGTTTTTCATCTGCTCTCGCGCGTCCGCAGGCAAATAGGGACTGGCGGTCAGCGTTTCCAATTTGCGTCTCAATTGCCCAAGATCTGCTCCGCAAGGGGCATACTGTGCGCCACTGTCGAGCGTTTGCATAAACGTCGTCATTCTATAGATCGCTCCGAGTTCAGATTACCCTTGCTCGCGGGCAGTCTAACAAGCAAGTATGGCCAAATCCTTTAGTCTATGTGCACAAATTTTTTTCTGGAAAATTGGCAAGTTCAGAACTACTGAAGATTTATTCAAGGTTTGATTGATATCTTCGAATCAATAGATAGCGGAGGGTGACTCGATGCAATGCGAGCAAAAACAGACAGGCGAACACTTACCAGACCGGACAATGACAGCCGAACAAGAATCTGTATTTCACAAATTGTTGTTGGCGATCAAAAACGGCCAACGTGTTCTTACCACGCAAGAGCTATTCGACGGTTCGGCCGCCTCGCCAAAAGTTTGCCGAGTGCAAGCATCGGGGCTGTTCGCCTCTACATATTTCGCTTTCAAAAGCTAAGAGCGGCAAGCAAGCATCGATCCGATCGATTTGATTGCTTCGATCGATCCAATTGTTTCCGTGACTCCGGTAGGAGCAAAGACGAGGGTGTGGTGTTTGGTACCACATACGTGAAGGGAAAACTTTGTTGCGATCGAAAATGAAGCGGTGATTTGCCTGTGTAAACTAGCTGCACGACAATTGGATGGATAGACACGTCCGTTTCGATCGTCACAGTACCTTTTACCGGTCCGCCGTAGGTGCCCAGTTCGGCAACGTCTTCAGCAGTGACCGTACTGGCGAAGTTAGCCAGGACAAAGTTTGTCACCATTCCCGACGCACGACTGTTTGCTCTGTCAATGATCGCTTGAGCCCGACTTTGTGCTTGCAGGGGATTGCCGCTGGCTGCCACCCGCGCTGCTTCTCGGCAGGTCGAATCGTTGATTTGTACGCCCATTACGATTATGCATAAATCAAAGATGACAAGGACAACGGGTATGAGTGCCAATAATCCTGTGGCTAGTTCAATGAATGAACTACCGCGGTTATTTCTCAAACCCATTCTGACCTGCCCCCGCAATCGCTATCGAAATTATATCAAGCCGGTGGCTGTGTGTTTGCCGTTAGTCGCCCTGGTTGAGGATTTGGCGGCATATGCAGTGCTTGTGAAAGCAGTGTTTCCTTGGCATTGAGTAATCAGTTCGGTCGCGACGTTGCTGGCCCCGAGGCAGCCATATAAGGTTTCGATCATCTGATCATCGGCTAACTTGCGCCGCAAGCTGCTTACATGCGAGCGCACAACGTCATAAGTGGGCAGATCGTCGAGATTCCATACCCGGTTGATGAGATCGTCGAGGCTGAAAATACGCCCCGGATATCTGACCAAAAGCTCGAGGATGGCAAATTCTTAGCGAATTAAGCGCACTTCCTTGCCGCTTTTGGTGGCGCGAAAAAATCGGGTAACGGCAGTTTATCCCAGCTGGGTTTTGCGCAAGGCACGGCCTGGTTTTTCTAATTTACGCAATGGCGCCGAAAGTTGATCGAGGTAAATGTGGACGACCGGTGTGATGAAGAGAGTAAGAAGTTGCGAAACCAACAGACCTCCGACAACGGCTAACCCAAGCGGTTGTCTCGATTCGGCTCCCGCACCTATTCCAGCTGCGATCGGCAGACTGCCCATTAAAGCCGCCATTGTCGTCATCATAATCGGCCGAAATCGCACCAGGCATGCCTGATAAATTGCTTCTTGCGCCGATTTACCCTCGTTCCTCTGGGCATCAACGGCAAAGTCGACCATCATAATTGCGTTTTTCTTGACGATGCCAATCAGCATAACCAGACCCAGGAATGCATAAATATTCAAATCGATGTGAAAGAATATAAGTGTCAAAAGCGCTCCCAGCCCGGCTGAGGGAAGCCCGGCCAAGATCGTCAGCGGGTGGATAAAACTTTCATAGAGAATGCCAAGGACGATATAAATGACGATAATCGCTAAAAGCAAAAGAAATCCTAGCCCCGCCATTGATGATTGAAATGCCTGAGCCGATCCTTGATAGGTTGTGGATATGCTTTTTGGCAGTGTTTCTTTGATCAATTGATTGACTTTCGGAACGGCATCACCCAGAGCCGCACCGGGTTTGAGATTAAATGAAATAGTGGCTGAGGGCAGTTGTCCCAAATGATTGACGAGAAGCGGAGTGGTTGTCTGACTGAACCTGGCAATCGTGTCTAACGGCACGAGTTTGCCGTTGCTGGAGCGAATATATAAAAGCGAAAGCAGATTCGGGCTCCGGTAATACTCGGGTTTTACTTCGATGATCACCCAGTATTCGTTTGTCGGTGTATAAATTGTCGAAATTTGTTTGGTGCCATAAGCGTAGCCCAGGGCTTGATCGACCTGTTGAGCGGTAATGCCTAGAAGCGATGCCTTGTCTCGAGAAACATCGACATTGACTTGCGGGCTGTTCATTTGCAAATCGCTGGTCACGTCTTGCAATTCCGGCAGCCTGGACATCTTCTCTTTGAGCAATTCGGTGTTTTTGAAAAGACTGTTCAGATGCGGGCTTTGCAGAGTCAGTTGATATAGACTTTTGGTCAGTTGACCGCCGATCGAAACTACCGGCGGATTCTGCAGAAATATACTGATGCCCTGCACCGTTGCTAATTTAGGACGCAACTCTTCGATAATCTGATCGGCGCTCAACTTTCTTTGATTGCGTGGTTTTAGATACATGACGATCGAGCCGGCATTACCAGTGGGGCTGGCACCGCCTGTGCCGACGCTGGATATGAAAGAGGCAATATTAGGGTCTTCAGCCACGATTCGGGCCAGCGCTTGCTGATGTTCGACCATCGATTTGAAGGAAATACTGGGAGAGGATTCGGTGAATCCTAGAATTTGCCCTTGATCTTCAAGCGGCATGAAGCCCTTAGGCACAACTATAAATAGGTAAGCGGTTGCACCGATCAGAATAAATGAGCAAAGCAATGCGATCAATTTGTGCCGGATAACGACTTGAAGCGTTTCGTCGTAAGCATGCAAAAGCAAGTCGAACCCTTTTTCGGAAGCGGCATAAAGTTTGCTCTGTTTTCTCAGCTCTTTTGGCGGTTTTAGAAAGCGACTGCATAGCATCGGCGTCAAACTAAGCGAAATAAAACCCGATACCAGTATGGCGACTGAGATAGTGACTGCGAATTCTTTGAACAGGCGACCGATTATGCCTTGCATGAACAAAATCGGGATGAAGACTGCCACCAGCGATAATGTCATCGACAGAACGGTGAAACCGATTTCAGCCGATCCTTTAACTGCCGCTTGATTTGGTGGCAGACCTAATTCCATGTGACGAACAATATTTTCGAGAACAACAATGGCGTCGTCCACGACAAAGCCCACCGACAATGTCAAAGCCATCAAAGTCAAATTGTTGAGACTGAAACCAAGCAACGACATGGCGGCAAATGTGCCAACCACCGACATAGGCAGAGCCAGGCTGGGAATGACGGTGGCGGAAACGTTTCTCAGAAAGAGAAAAATTACCAGTACGACCAAAACCACAGTGAGAGCCAACGTCATTTCGACATCAGCAACCGAGTCACGGATCGTGCTAGCCAGGTCGTATAAGACTTCGACTTTGCAAGATGACGGCAGCTTTGCTTGCAGCTTAGGCAGTTCGACTTTTATATTGTCGACAACCTGTACAGTATTGGTGCCCGGCTGCCTCTGCACGGCCAGAAGGATGGCTCGTTTCTCATTCAACCAACCAGCGATTTTGTCGTTTTGCACTGAGTCGACTACCTGAGCGATGTCTTGCAGTCTCACTGGTGACCCGTTGCGATAAGCAATAATGACAGGGCGGTAAGCGTTGGCATCGAGCAGCTGATCGTTTGCCTGTACGTTGAAAGCCTGATGATGACCATAAAGCGTGCCGGTCGGCTCTTTAACATTAGCGGAAGAGATAGCCGTCGCCACTTCGTCGATACCGAGAGAATGGACAGCCAGTGCTTTGGGATCCACTTGGGCTCTGACTGCATATTTTTGTTGACCGAACACTTGCACTTGAGCAACACCGCCAACCATCGAAACATGCTGGGCGATAAAAGTCTCGGCGAATTCGTCGACCGACCACAGCGGTAAACTTTGCGAGCTGACAGCAATATAGAGAACCGGATTGTTGGCCGGATTGACTTTCTGATATGACGGCGGCGAAGGCATGTCTTTGGGCAGAAGCGTTGCCGCCTGCGTGATTGCTGATTGCACATCCTGGGCGGCGGCATCGATGTTTCGATTGAGATCGAATTGCAGTGTTACCTGAGTCTGCCCGAGGGCGCTGTTAGAATTCATCGACTCAATGCCGGCAATTGTCGAAAATTGCTTTTCGAGGGGTGTTGCCACTGCCGAAGCCATTGTTTCAGGGCTAGCCCCAGGCAATTGAGCGGTGACAACGACAGTCGGAAAATCGACGTTGGGCAAAGCGTTGAGCGGCAAAGTGTTGTAGCCGATCAAGCCGCACATCAAAATGGCAGCCATGACTAGAGTCGTCATCACTGGTCGCTGAATAAAAATGAGAGAAAGGTTCATTTTCTGCCTTTAGTTTCAATGACCGGGTATGAGACGAGTCGAGCCGGCAGTGTCACTGGCATCGCTTTGAAAACGACGTTTTTTGCCGCGGTTGGTAAATTTGTCCAGATAGATGTAGACGACTGGTGTAATCAGGAGGGTCAATAGTTGCGACGCCACAAGCCCACCGACGACGGCCAAACCAAGCGGTTGCCTGGCTTCACCGCCCGAGCCAAGACCGATGGCAATAGGCAGGCTGCCCATCAAAGCCGCCATCGTCGTCATCATGATTGGACGAAAGCGCACCAGGGCTGCGTTATAGATGGCGATTTCCGGCGGCTGATGTTCGAGGCGTTGAAAATCGAGAGCACTGTCGACCATCATGATCGCGTTTTTCTTGACGATACCCAGAAGCATGACCAGCCCCAGCCAACCGTAGATGTTCAGTTCGGCATGAAAAATGAGCAGTGTGATTAATGCGCCAAAACCAGCGGATGGCAATCCGGCCAGAATTGTGAGCGGATGTACGAAGCTTTCGTAAAGAATGCCCAGCACTATGTAAATGACGGCGATGGCGATGAATAGCAGAAGCACCGTGTTTTGTTGCGATGATTGAAAAGCCTGCGCCGTGCCCTGAAAACTGCTTGTCACCGAAGCTGGTAAATTAGTGTCGGCTAGATTTTGAATTTCAGGCAGAACATCACCGAGTGATATGCCTGGTTTTAAATTAAACGATATGGTCGCGGATGCCAGTTGACCAAGATGGTTGACCTGAAGTGGTGCCACACCGCGACCGATCTCGGCGATAGCGTTGAGTGGCACGAGTTTTCCAGTGTTCGCGCGCAAGTAGAGCAATGGTAATAAGCTGGGCGAGCGATAAAATTCGGGCTCCACTTCGACGATTACTTTGTATTCGTTAGTCGGCGTGTAGATCGTCGAAACTTGTGTGGCACCATAAGCAAATGAGAGAGCGTCATCGATTTGCTTGGTCGTGATTCCCAGAGATTGAGCTTTTTCTCGGTTGATCGTCACTTTCGCTTGCGGACTGCTGACGAGCAAATCAGTGTTTACATCTTGCAGTCTGGTATTTTCCCGCAATTTGTCCATGAGTGCGAAAGTCGAGCTGTATAATTCGGGCAGGCTGGTGCTCTGCATGGTTAATTGATAAATACCTTTGGTACTCTGTCCGCCCAGTCGGAGAGACATGGGGTTTTGCATATAGATTTTAATGCCGGGAATTGAGCCTAATTTTTTTCGCATCGATTGCATGACTTCGTCGGCGCTCAATTTT